>CAVFIB010000029.1:0-12874 GCA_963622385.1 Bacteroidaceae bacterium
TGTGCCTTAAACGAACGTAGTGAAGTGGAAAGGAATGATTAGAAAAATGAAAAAATATAAAAAGCTAATCATAACAACAATATATTTATTTGTTTTAAACATAGTATTCTCACTTATGATATATAAAAGATTAACATTTAGTTATATAATATTCTATTTCCTAGAAAGTACAATGTTTTCATGTATTATAAATCTAATTTCTTATCCATTTAAAGAAAAAATAAACAAAATAATCACAATCATATTACTAACTGCAATAACTATATTATATATAGCCCAGTATGTCCACTATGGTTTTTACGACTGTTTCTTCTCTATATATTCACTAGTTAACGGAGGACAAGTTTTTGGTTTCTTAAGTGCAATATTAAAAGAAATTTTAGAACATCTAAAAGAAATATTGCTTATGTTATTTTTACTTACAATAACAATAGTATTCATAACTAAAATAAACAATGAAAAAGATAAGAAACAACCATTAATCATGACAATTATTGCATTAATAAGTTTATTATTAATGGGATTATTTGTTCAGTTTAGTAACAATACCATTTATTCAAAAAAAAATCTTTTAGATAAAACAAATAGCGAAGTAAAAAACAATATGAATTTTGGACTTCTTTTAGGTATGACAATAGATCTTAAAAGATATATTTCTACTTACGATGAAGAATTTATATTAAATACAAAAACAAAAAATGTATTTAATGAAAAAGATAAACAGAATTACAACATAACAGATCTAAGTTTTAACAAAAAAAACAAAAATAACAATATAAATAAATTAAATAAGTATTTTAGTCTTGAAAGTGCTACTAATAAAAATGAATATACTGGTATTTTTAAGGATAAGAATTTAATTTTCATAACAGCAGAATCTCTATATTTCAATGCTATCAATAAAGAAACAACTCCAACTTTATATAAAATGATGAAAGAAGGACTAGAATTTACCAATTTTTACACTCCTATATATTACGCTTCAACTTCAGATGGTGAATATGCTAATTTAACAGGAATCCTACCTAAAGAAGGAACTTGGAGCTTCCTTACATCAAAAAACAATTCATATCCATATACTTATTCTAAATTTCTTAAAGCTAATAATTATGATACATATGCTTATCATAATGGAGAATATAATTTTTATAATAGAAATGTTGTAATGCCAAACTTTGGTTATGATAGTTATATGGGATGTGGAAATGGTTTAGAAAACAAAATTAATTGCAACTTATGGCCACAAAGTGATGAAGAAATGTTTCAAAAAACATTTAAGGACTATAAGGAAAGTAAACATTTTATGGTCTACTACATGACTATAAGTACACATTTACCTCATAATTTTAAAACTAATGATATTGCTAAAAAACACCAATCAAAAGTTGAAAATTTAAATTATAGCAAAAATACCAAAGCATATATAAGTGCAACTATTGAACTTGACAAAGCTCTAGAAAGTTTATTATCAAACTTAAAAGATGAAAACTTACTCCAAGATACTGTAATAGTTTTAACACCTGATCATTATCCATATGGCCTTTCAAATAAAGAATTAAATGAAATATCTAAAATAAATACACCTTATGATAAATATAAATCAGGACTTATCATTTATAACGAAGAACTAAAACACACAGTAATAGATAAATATTCCTCAAATATTGATATATTACCTACCGTGTTAAATATGTTCGGAGCAAAATACGATTCAAGATTATTAATCGGAAAAGACATAATGAGTGAAAATGAAGGAATAGTAATATTTAATGACAGAAGTTTCCTAACAAATAAAGGTTTTTATAACGAAAAAACTAATAAATTTACTTACTTTGATCAAAATACAACCAACCATTATATTAATAACAAAAGAATAGAAACATTCAACAAAGTTAATGCCTCAAATATGCTTCTTGAAACTAATTATTATAAGTACATCGAAAAAGAAGAAAAGTAACTAAGTATTATTTTTCTTCTTTTAAATTACATATATCTCTTACTACATAACTAGCTATCAAAAGCCCTGCAGAAGAAGGCACAAAACTATTTGAGGCAATTGTAGTTCCTTCAACCTTTATAGGCTTTTCCCTCGAATAACAACATATAATTTTACTAGTAATTCCATTATCCTTTATATATTTTCTAAGTATTCTAGCAATAGGATCATAACTAGTATTTCTTATATCGCATATAGTAAGCAAAGACGGATTAATTCTCTTTCCAGTTCCTAGGCATGTGATAAACTTGATTTTTCTTTCAAGACATTTATCAATAATAAGTTTCTTTGTCTTTACCGAATCACATGCATCTATCACATAATCATAATCACTAGTAAAAACTTCTTCAATATTACTATCATCTACAAATAATTTCATTTTCTTTACATTAACCTTTTCATTAATAGATAAAATTCTTTTCCCAAACTCATCTACTTTATAATTTCCAATATTATTTCTAAGTGCTATTATTTGTCTATTCAAATTAGTAATATCAATTTTATCATAATCTACAATAGTAATATTTTCTATACCCGATCTAATCAAAGATTCTGTTACATAACCTCCTACTCCACCTAGACCTATTATTAATATATTGCTATTCTTAAGTTTTGAAATACTTTCACTTCCTATTAAAAGTTCTAATCTTTCAAGCATATTAAACTTCTAAATTATGATATACATCTTGTACATCTTCTATATCTTCAAGTGCATCTATTAGAGAAAGTATTTTTTCAGTTTTTTCTTCATCCAAGGAAATATAATTAGAAGGTATATATCTAACTTCATTCATAATTAAACTATCTATACCAGCATCCTCAAGTGCTTTATTCATTTTTATAAAGTCCTCAAAAGTAGTATAAATTTCATATGAATCATCAGATGTTACAAAGTCTAAAGCATCATTTTCAAGTGCAAGATTCATTATTAAATCTTCGTCATAAGTATTTGGAACAACTATAATTCCTTTTCTTTCAAACATATAACTAACTGATCCATCTGTACCTAGATTACCTCCACGTTTAGTAAAAGTACTTCTTACCATTGAAGCAGTTCTATTTCTATTATCAGTTAAACAATCTACCATAATTGCTACACCATTTGGACCATAACCCTCATATCTAATTGATTCATAGTCTTCCCCACCAGCACTCTTACTAGCCTTATCAATGGCAGCCTGAATTCTATCTTTAGGCATATTAGCAGCCTTTGCTTTATCTACTATCATCCTAAGTGATGGGTTACTTTCAATGTTAGGATCACCATTTTTTGCTGCAACATATATTTCCTTAGTTAGCTTTTGAAAGATTTTTCCCCTCTCTGCATCTATTAAACCCTTTTTCCTTTTAATTGTTGACCATTTTGAATGTCCACTCACATTATCACTCCTTAAATCACTATAATTATACACAAAATAAGGAGAAAAAACAATTGTCCTGATTAAATTTTTCCATTTAATCTTCCATAACAAGTCAATTGTTTATCAAGTTCATCATTCTTACATGTTGTTAAAATCATAAACTTACCATTTCCAAAGTCTTTTACCAAAATATATCCATCTTTTTTCTTTTTATAGCAATCTATTATTTCATATTTATATTTATCACCATTATAGTATAAATACACAATATCCCCTTTCGCCAAATAAATTAAGTTTCTAAAATAAGATACATTTGAATTACCACTATGCGAAGCAAGAATAAGAGTGCTATTATCCTTATCAGGAAAACTAGAACCACTTAACATTTCAATTCCATAAGATACTGAGTTATACCTATCATTTAATGAATAAATACCTTTCCTTAAAGAAATTTTAGGAACTTCAAGTAAAGCAACAAATCCCTCTCTTTTCTTTTTCTTCTCAAAATCAACAACTGCATAATCATTATCTATAAAATTGTTTATATTTTTAGTTTCTGTTATAGTAGTAAATGAAAAAATACCCAAGCAATATAATATTAAAATAATTAAAGAAAGCAAAGATAAGAAAATGCATAATTTATTTATTTTGTTTAACATAAATAAGATAACTTAAACTTACAATAACTACAAATATACCAATAAGAACATATACTTTACTATCATCTTTAAAAGTATTAGGAACACTTATTAGTTTTTCATTAACCATACTAATATTTATATTCTCATTATCCTTTATGAGTTCAAAACACTTTGGTTTTTCATCCTTTTTATATCCAAAAGGTGCCTTTTCTTCATAAAAACAATAACTTCCTGCCACCAAATCCTTTATATATATTTTTCCATCCTTATCAGTTTTCCCCTTAAAAACAGTTTTCTTTAATATATTATCTTCTAATCTTATACTTGCATTTTCTAACTTTTTCCCTGATAAACTATCTATTTTATAAAAGGTGACATTACCTCTTTTTCTAGTATTTTTTATTTTTAAATCAAGATATGTTCCATTTTCGCTTATTGTAAACTGTTTTTCTTCATCATTATCTCTATAATACCTATTAGGTTTCACTTCTTTTAAAGTGTATGTTCCTATCTTAACATTTTCTATTTTAATCTTACCATCATCATCTGTTTTTCCTTCGAACACTTTTTCTCCATCCTTATAAATTTCAAAAAATGTATCATTAATAGGCCTATTAGTTTCTTCATCAAGTTTTGTTATTTCAATTATAGATAACTTTTTATTCTTAATATTTAATTGATAGTCTTTCTCCTGCTCGATATTAATTTCATAATCATCACTTATAACATAACCATCTGCCCCTTTTATTTGTTTTACTTTGTATTTACCATATGGTAATGTTAAGTACGCTAAACCCTCTTTATCAGTAGTTATAGTATCTACTAATTTATTATTTATATCATATATTTCAAATACAGCATTCTCTTCAGGTATATACTTTTCTTTAGAACCACCTTTTGTTTTCTTAATTATTATTCTTCCTTTTATTACTTCATCTTTTAAATCTAAATCAATTTCATTATTTTCCTTACTTATACTAATATTATAAGTATTAGGATCAAGTTTATATCCTTGTGGAGGGTTTTTCTCTTTTATTATATAATCCCCATAATCCAAAATAGTTTGAACCTTTCCATCCTCATCAGTTTCAACTAGTTTAACAAACTTATTATCCTTGTCATATATTTCATATTTTGCCCCTTTTAAAGTAGCATCTCCTTGACTTGCATTGGTTTCTTTATCAAGTTTACGAATATTAAGAGTTCCTCCAACTACATCTACAAATAAACTAAAATGAGGAAGTCCATCATATCCAGCAATTACTACATCTTGATAATTACTACTTGTTAGAAAAGCAAATAAATCCCCCGTATAGCTTGATGTACTAAAATTAACTTGCTCTCTTCCTTGTTTTATCCCTTTTATTGTAACACTTGAATCATTTTTTGTTAACTTTATTTTTTCAAATAAACTTGAAGATAAATAATACTTATACAAAGTATCATTTGTATCCTTTAAAGTGATTTCATCATTTAATAACAGCCTAATATCCTTATCCTTTGTCTTTTGATCCACAAAACTTGGCAATATATCATGCTTTGATACTAAATAATTTAATTCTTTTATTTCATTCTTGTATAGATTTTTATCTGGTTTAGCATCTCTACTTTCTTTAAATGTCCAAGTAAGATCTGGTCTCATTACTCTCCATATCATTACCTGAGTTATCCCATACCATTTTTTATCTGAATGGTTATACTTTTGATCATTATATTTATAACCATAAAATGCTAAAAGATTTATTTTTTTATACTGTTCACTTGTTATATTGATTTCCTTTTTTATGTTATTTTCCCCAATTATATACTTATGTGAACCTTCAAACGATCCCTCTAAGGGAATAGTAGGATCAATACAGTAATATGTCCTATTATCAACTGTAGATTTTATCATCCAACTATTATAGTCCATATTCCTATATTTTTCTTCTGCAAAGACTGTAAATCCTGAATTAGGATGATACACCTCATAAAGTTTACCTGCATAAGTACTTGCATTAACTACTCCAATAAAAGTAACAAACATAAATAAAATTCCTATAAATAAACATCTAATTTTCCTCATAAATATTCCTCCCGCAATACACTATAAATGATTTAAAAGTATAGTGCAAATGACCAATTTTCATATTTGCTTATAGAACTAACCCAAAAACAAAATATTCATATAAGGAAATATTTATTTTAAAAACTAATTATATCCCAAATATTACAAAGTATATAAATTTAAAAAAAACACAAAAAAAAGAAACATCAAAAGATATTTCTAAAAATCACCTAACCAAACCACAAAAAACCTCTAAATTAAACTAATTAACATTGGACCAAGCAATAACAAAAGTAACAAAGGTATAAAAAACACTACACTTACAACACTTATTTTAATTGGAATTTTACTTATATAAGCTTTAGTCTCTAAAAGTCTTTTTTCTCTTATATAATTTATTTGTGAATAAACTGTATCTATTATATTATTACCAAACATATTTGATTGTCTTATATTAAGTATTATATTGTTTACAGTATCTGATGGGATTCTATATTTTAACTCTTCCAATGCCTCATCTAGGTCCTTCCCATAATTAATATCTTTTATCACTTTTTTAAATTCATCTGATAATTCTGATTTTATATTATTTGTTGTTACCTCAATAGCACTTTTTATATTTCTACCAGCTTCCAAAGAAAGCACTAATATCTCAAAAAAATATAAAGAATCTTTTTCTAATACTTTCTTCCTTTTTTCTATTTTACTATCTATTAAAACTGGAAAGAAAAGTTGATATACTAAAAATGTTACTATCGGTGCTATAAAATAACCAAAATCTATAAAATAAAGTATTACTATAAAAACAAGGATACTTATAAAAAGCCTTGTATTAAGTAATCCTACTGCATCAAGTTTATTATTAACTCCCAAAAGATTAGTCTTTGACTCAGCCATTTTTAAATTTTTTTTACTATATATTCTATAACTTAAACTTTTTTTATCTTTCATAATATCAATCCTTTATTTTTATTAGTTTTCTTACTATAACTATATAAAGCACATAAATTAAAAGTATTATGATAAGTAAGATCTTACCTATTATAGTAGTGACCAGAGGAACAAAATAACCTGGATTTAGAATATATATCATGATAAATATTATAAATGGTATTGCTACTAAAATTTTAAATACAAAGTTTGACAAAGCTGTTACTGATTTTAACTCATCATTTAATTTTTTTCTTTCAAAAAAACTTCTTTCTATCGAAGAAAACACTTTTACTATGTTCCCTCCTGTTTTATTTAGTATCACTAAAGATGATGCCATATATTTTGTTTCTTCTAATTTTATTCTATTTGAAAGCCTATCAAAAACAACATCAAGTTCTAGTCCATATGTTAAATCAATATACATTTTTTTAAATTCTTCACTTATTGGACCATCTAATTCTTTTGAAACTATTTCTACAGCCTGCATGATACTTCTTCCTGATTTAAAAGCATTACTCATAATTAAAACAGCCTTAAATAAATCATCTTCTATTTGTTTTCTTCTTTTCTTTTCATTTATTAATAAAAATATATCTGGTATATAAAACCCTACCAATAAAGATATTATTATTTGCATTACACCAAACGATTTACCTCTTAAAACATCTGATATAATTGTTATTACAAGTGCTACCAAACTTACGAATATCTTATTAGATACTATATCCATAGCCTTATCTCTTATTACTTTAGTTTTATCTAAATATTTATCATAACGTCTGCTATAAGATGTAAGAAGTTTTGACTTTGATAACGATCTTGTAATACTATTTATAATATTATTATATTTATTACTTAATCTATCAAAAAATGATAATGGTTTATCAGTAATAGATTCTATGGAGAACCTAGTTACTCTTTTTTCAAGTGCTAAAGCATCTTTAATTTTTATAAGATAACATGCTACAGCAAAAAGTCCAATTATAAGTAAAAATTGTATTATAGTAAATATAATAGAATTCCCCATATTACTCCATTCCCTTCTATTTTACTTTTTCAAATATATCATCTATTTCATCTATACCCTTTGATTTTATCTTATTATAAACTTTAGGTATATACTTATACATTATATAAGAACCATTAACCTCACCACTTTTTGTTAAGCCTTTTTGCTTAAAGCTAAATATTTCTTTTAAATTAATTTCCCCATCTTTCATATTATATACTTCACTTATTGAAACTATTTTCCTTTTTCCATCTTGTAATCTTTCTATATAAACAACTAAATCTATTGCTTTTTCTATATATTCTCTTATTGCAGTTACAGGTATTTGAATACCACTCATCAAAACCATTGTTTCAAGTCTATTAAGAGCATCTTTTGGCCCATTCGCATGAAGTGTCGATAAACTACCCTCATGCCCAGTATTCATAGCTTGTAGCATATCAAAAGCCTCTTTCCCACGTACTTCTCCAACTATTATTCTATCTGGTCTCATACGCAAAGAATTTATAACCAAATCTCTTATAGTTACTTCTCCCTCTTTTTCATAATTCATGTTCCTTGTTTCAAGTGTAATAACATGTTCTTGCTTTAATTTAAGTTCCGCAGCATCTTCAATCGTTATAATACGCTCATCATTGCTAATAAGAGACGAAAGCACATTCAAAACCGTTGTTTTCCCAGAACCAGTTCCTCCACATATAAGTATATTAAGTTTTCCCTTCACAGAAGCATCTAAAAATCTAGCCATATACGTAGTTAATGTTCCCATTCTTAAAAGATCTTCCATAGTCTCTAGATTCTTTTTAAACTTTCTTATAGTTAAAACCGGTCCATTTAAAGAAAGCGGAGGAATAACTGCATTTATCCTTGAACCATCTTTAAGTCTTGAATCAACCATTGGATTTGCAACATCAATTGTTCTTCCGAGAGGTTGTATCATCCTTTGAATTGTTCTAACAATATGTTCATCATTTATAAAAGAAACAGAATCATCTCTTACAACTTTACCATCAATTTCAATATAAATTTTATCCGGCCCATTTACCATAATCTCTGTTATATTAGGATCATCTAATAACTCTGTTATAGGACCATATCCATGTATTTCATTCTCTATTAAGTTAAAAATATGATTTCTTTCTAAATTTGACAAATCATACCCCTCTAGAGCTTCATCTATCTCATTATTTATATACTCAGTCAAAAACTCATTATCCGGAACATCATTATCTATAATATTTTGAATAACTTTATTTCTCAAAGTATCAAGCAGAATCTTATCCTCAAATATTTCATAGTCATCAGCTTGCATTTCTTTAAAAGAAACAGTTTTCTCATTTAACTCAAAAGCCTCAGAAAGTGTTTTTTTCATCTATTTTGCCCCCTTCTTATCTTTTATAAGTGTATTTGCAATTACTTTTAACTTTTCCCATTCATGCTTATCAGTAAAAGAAAGTCCTTTATTAAAAATAAGTATTTTTCCATCCAAGATAAAATTATCAATATTTCTTATATACATACTTTTTGAAATAGTAAAATCTACATTACTTTTAATAATATTTCTTATATCAAAAAGGGAGTAATTATTCCTTTCAGGACGAACAGATTCATTTAAAATTGTATAATAATTATCATTACCTATATCCTTCATTATCGATATAAAAGACTTCGTATTTTTAAGATCAAACGTATCATTTGTAAACATGTATAAAATACTATCACTATTATCAAGCGCAACTACATTTACCTCATTTAAATTATGAGTTGTATCTATCAAAATAACATCATATTTATATATAACATTTCTAAGAATAAGTGGAATGTATTTAGAATCTATTTTACTAGCCATTCTCGGATCCTTAGGAGCTGCAATTATATCTATTTTATCACTATAAGAAAACAAATACTCATCAATTGTATTATATCTATTATTAGTTAAATCCTCCACTAAATTAAATATTGTTTTATCATTATTAGAATTAAGATAAGTTGCTATTGCTCCACCATATAAATCTAAGTCAATTACCAAAGTTTTATAACCAAGTTTTTCATAAGTACCTGCTAAATTTAAAAGTGCTATAGTTTTACCTACTCCACCCTTAGTAGAAGTTATAGTAATTATCTTTCCTTTCGTTGCTTTCATAATTATTTCCCCTTTTCCTTTATCATATACTTACCATTTTCATAAGAAGCATAAAGTTTAACATCAAGATTATATTTATCATAACCAATAATTTTTCCAAATATCGGAGTAATTTCATTAGTAAGTTCAATACCATTTCTATCTAAAACAATTATTTTTATATTATTATCATTTTCTTTTATTACTCGTTTTACTTTTTTTATATCCTTACCCTGATTTACAACATCATCAAGAGCAGAATATGCAATTCCATAAAGTTTAGTATTACCCCTTACTATATACGCAGAATCAATCACAAAAGCAAAAAGAGCAAGTATAAGAGGTATTAACACCACAAAGAAAACAAGTGTTTGACCTTTATTATTCATAAAGAATCATCCTTTCAGTCTTTATAACAAAAGGATTATCAAAGAAAAGTGATGAGAAAGGCGTTATCAAATTAACCTTTTTTGTTATTTTAATATCTAAACTATCATCAATCTTTTTATATGATATAGAAATACTCGAATCATTAACCTTATCTTTTATATAAGAATTAGATTTTCCATTCTCCTTGTATTCCACAACATCATTCAAAGTACTCTCCAAATGATTTTTCTGATAAAAAATATTAGAAAAATCAATGATTATGAAAAGAATCATTAAAATAATTGGCAAAATAATAACAAATTCAACAAGAGCTTGTCCCTTACTATTTCTTTTCATTTGGATCAGCACAATATCCTTCCCCAGACTTATCTCCCTTAACATAGACTTCTCCCACAAGTTCACAAGAAGACTTAGTTATAGAATCCTTCAAATAACCTCCCAAAAGAGTTACCAAAGAAATAGCAATGACACTAATAAGAGCTATTATCAAAACATATTCAACAAGAGTTTGACCCTTATCATTAATTCGTTTCATTCTCCTCACCTATTTTCCTATATTAATTTTATAAAAAATAGCGAAAAAAGTCAATTCAATATTACTATTATTTATCCTATTTACATATAAATTACTAGGTGATAAAGTGAAACAAATAAAAAACTATTCAATAAGTACAGGAATAACACTAGGAACAATTCTAATACTAAGCTTCATAATTAATATTTTTAATTATTACGATTTAATCCCAAAAAGCATATATAAAACAATACTAATACTAGTAGCAGCACTATCTATTTTGATAGGATCATATCTACTAGGAAAAAAAACAGAAAAAAAAGGATATATAGAAGGATTAAAATACTCAGTTCTAATAATTGCACTATTCTATATAATAGCATTCCTAGCATTCGATAAAACCATAACCATTTCCAGTTTATTATACTATCTAATAATAGTAACCACTTCCTGTATAGGAGCAATGATAGGAATAAATAAAAAAGACAAAAAACTTAAAAGCTAAGAATTTGTCTTTTTAGTATTAAAAATATTACAATATAACTTATTTATCTCTTTAAGGAAGTATAAAACTATTCAAAAGGACCAGCATAATCGCTTCCTTTAACTTGAGTTGGTTGTTCTCCGACTATATACGGATTTTCATTTGTCCCATTTCCTCCGGAAATGCTAGTCCCAAGTTTTAGTGAAACTGAGGGACGCAAGCCGAGAAAATCATCGACAAGCCTAGCAGTCAGGCCGCCATCATTGCGCACGTTCGACACAAAAGCAAAGCCATCACGGAAGCCATAAGGCGAGGAAAGCCAGAAATAATTTCCAGTTGTTAAATAACTATCAGAACTATATCCTGGTCCATTTCCTGCAAGTGTTGCTTCTGCTCCAGTTAATAATGCAACTGGGTATGATAATTTTCCATTTCCATTTGCTGCACTTACTGTAAAACTATCATTTTTACTTGGACATTTTAAACTTGGATTTATTGTTGTTCCTTCATCAAAAGCATCAATATAACTATATACATTGAACAACAGATAAGATGAACCACCTGCAGTTTGATCTTTATCAAATCCACCTTTATTATAGATACTTCTATCATTGCACCAAATTGTATCTTCTAGTTCATCTGTTTTTTCTGACATTGTTCCATTATACCAATAATCTATTAATTGTTTTACTGTTGATGAATTCTCATTTGTACTTTCTGTTAACATTTCTTTTAATGCTTGCTCTATATTGTTTTCATCTCCAAGTTTGATATAAAAAAGATAGCTATTATGCACTTGATATATATAGTAAACTATATTGCAACTACTTGTTCCATCTGCACAGAAATAATGATGATTCTTTCCTATATTTTCTTGATCTGTTGCAAAGTTTGTACTTGTTATTGTATCTTTAAGAGTATATTTCCCATTTGAATATGTTACATCATTTCCATATATTACTGTTGATGGTAAACTATCACTAGACAAATAACCACTTAAATACCTTTTACCATACATATATCCTACATCTGCTGGCGATGAACTTTCAAGCCCTGCTGAGGGTGTGAAATCATTTATATCAAAACTAGTATCTGCTAATTTTTTTTGCTTTGCACTTTGATTGGTTTGTTCTAGTGTTGTCGGATCTATCTGTTTTTGTGAAAAAACAGATGTACCACTACTATCGCCACTATTATAATTATATGGTACTCCTGAGGTTAAATATGTTTCTCCATTTCCACACTGCCCATCCACTAGTGAGCCATTATAGATTAACTTTATTCCTCCTGTTTCTGTTGTTCTTACTATTTTCCAGCAGAAACCATTATATGCTAAGTTATTGTTATCTACATTTCCTCTATAATAATATACTGGAT
>CAVFIB010000030.1:0-12684 GCA_963622385.1 Bacteroidaceae bacterium
GCCATTTTGCTCTACTGCTTTTAGAGCCATCTCTTTATCTATCATTTCTTTTGGAACATGTCTTAAGGCACCGCCATCTTGCCCTACTGCTTTTAGAGCCACTTCTTTATCTATTATTTCTTCTGGAAAATATTCTAAGACCCAGGCACCTCGCTCTACTGCTTTTAGAGCCATCTCTTTATCTATCATTTCTTTTGGAACATATTCTAAGGCACGGCCATTTTGCTCTACTGCTTTTAGAGCCATCTCTTTATCTATCATTTCTTTTGGAACATGTCTTAAGGCACCGCCATCTTGCCCTACTGCTTTTAGAGCCACTTCTTTATCTATTATTTCTTCTGGAACATATTCTAAGGCACTGCAATCTTGCTCTACTGCTTTTAGAGCCACTTCTTTATCTATTATTTCTTCTGGAAAATATTCTAAGACCCAGGCACCTCGCTCTACTGCTTTTAAAGCAATCTCTTTATCTATTATTTCTTCTAGAACATATTCTAAGGCACTGCAATCTTGCTCTACTGCTTCTAGAACCATTTCTTTATCTATCATTTCTTTTGGAACAAAACTTATTGTCCTATAATCTAATCTAACTAAACTTATTACCTCATCCCTTTTTAGAACACCCTCTGTTTTTCTTCCTCTTCTATTTTCTTGCATTTCCTCTAATCTAGGATCTGGCCCCCATCCCATTGTTATTACTATATTATCAATTTCATATATAAATTTTATATCATCTTTTGTTAAAGGTTTATCATTTTCATACTTTGTATATACATATGTTAACATTTTGGTATTTTTTACTCTTTTTTGATATCTTTCTGCATCTGGAAAACCTTTTAATTTTTTAGAAAGTATATCTTCAAAATGTGGTTCTATATTTTGATCTTTTGCTACTCCTCTTATTTCACCGATTCTGTCTTTTCCATCCATTCTTATTGCAAGTCTCGGATTTGTAGCCTTTCCTTCTTTATCATAAGTATAATATACATAAAAATCTCAATTTTTTACTTGCACTTTACAAGTTTCTTCTCCTGCTGTACACCAACCAGTATTTTTTCCTTGAAGTGATTGATGTAACTTTTGATAATTATCTCCTTGTTCATACTTTACCCATTCTCCCTTTGTTTCTTCTCCAAAGTTACTTTCTCTTTTATCTTTTAACTGAACTGTATAAAGCTTAAAGAAATTTCCATTCTTTACTAATTGTTCTAAATCTTTATCTTCAATCTCTTCTTTATTCACTTCTTTTATTATTAAATCTATTGATTTAGCAAGTACTTCTCTATTTAACTCTGGAAAAGGTGCTACTGTTGCTTTACTTCTTTTATTATAAATTCCTTTATTTGTATCATAATTTCCTACTGTAAGCATTCCTTGAAAAGCCCAGTACTTTGCCCATGTTGGATAAAATTTTGAATCTTCACTTGTAAAATAATCTATCCATTCATCTAAAGACTTCTTTTGATCTTGTATTATTAAGTCCTTTTGATCTTCTCTTTGACTATTACTCATATGAACACCATATTGATCAAACTGTACTTTATCTAAATAATCTATATATTTCTCTGATATATCTTCTCTTTTGATTACATATTTATCATAATAATAGTTTTTCAAAAGATTTATTCCTGTATCCGTTTTATGATTAATTGCTTTCTCATGTACTCTTTCAAGTCTTTCAATATACTTCCTTACTGCTTCATACTTATTATCACTTTTTGTACTATAGTGTTTTACACTTTCATCATTATACATATCTTTATATAATTTTAATAAAAACTTTTCTCCTTCATAGTTCATATCTATACCTCTTTTCTTTCATTACAACCTTATTATACTAAAAAAAAAAAAACAAGTATTTACCGTTACTAATTACAGATTTTTTTAAATTTACTACAAATAACATTAATGCACTTTTTTCCTTTAAATATCCCATAAATTTTGATACACTTAATTTGGGTGGTATTTTTACCAACATATGTATATAATCTGGGCATGCATTGGCTTCAACAATTTCTACACCTTGATATTCACATAGTCTTCGTAAATACCTACCAATATCTACACGCAGCTTATTATATATTGTCTTTCTTCTATATTTTGGTGTAAATACAATATGATATTGACAATTCCATTTAGTATGAGACAAGCTGCTCATATCATCATTTTTTTTACTTTCCTCATAAAATTAGCTCTCCCTCTGATATAATAAAGTTGGTCTGTCAGCCAAAATTAAAAATCAGAAGGAGAGCTAATTTTTTATACATTGCCATCGCTCTTCAGGTCTCACGTGCATAACACGTGGTTTTATAAGTTGCTGCCTATCTCGGCTGCTACACAAAAAAAGGCCTAATCACCTTTACTTATCTCCTCTTCAATTCTAATCAATTCATTATACTTACAAATCCTATCCATCCTAGACATAGAGCCAGTCTTAATTTGTTCTAAATTAAAACCAACTGCCATATGAGAAATAAAACAATCATCCGTCTCACCGCTTCTATGAGAAATAATAGTCTTATAACCATACTTTTTAGCATAATTAATAGTATCAATCATCTCACTAACAGTACCAATCTGATTAGCCTTAAGAAGAATAGCATTACCAGCTCCCATCAAAACACCACGACGAAGATAATCAATATTAGTAACAAACAAATCATCTCCAACAAGCTGAACCTTATCTCCAATCATATCAGTAAGCTTCTTAAACCCTTCAAAATCACCTTCATATACAGGATCCTCAATAGAAACAATAGGATATCTCTTAACAAGAGAAACATAATAATCACATAAAGAATCTATATCATACACTTTACCATCAATATAATAATAACCATCTCTATAAAGCTCAGAAGCCGCAACATCAAGTGCAAGCACAACAGTAACACCAGGTTCATATCCAGCTTTTCTAATAGACTCACATATCAAATCAAGAGCCTCATCATTACCACTTAAAGAAGGAGCAAAACCACCCTCATCTCCAACTCCAGTAAAATAACCCTTCTCCTTAAGAATAACCTTAAGAGTATGAAAAACCTCACTACCAATTCTAATCCTTTCCTTAACAGTACTAGCAACAGGAATAATCATAAACTCTTGAAAATCCAAATTATTATCTGCATGAACACCACCATTTAAAATATTCATCATACAAATAGGAAGAGTCCTTCCTTTACCCAAATACTTATAAAGAGAAGTGCCACAACTATTACTGCTAGCCTTAAGGCACGCAAGAGAAACCCCTAAAATAGCATTAGCACCAAGCCTGCTTTTATTTTTAGTACCATCCAAATCAATCATAATATCATCAATACCTCTAAGATCACTTGCTTGCCTACCAATAAGATAAGGTTTTATAATATTATTAACATTATATACAGCATTTAAAACTCCCTTACCAAGATAACGACTTCCTCCATCGCGAAGTTCTAAAGCTTCATTAGACCCAGTCGAAGCACCACTAGGAACACTAGCCCTACCAAAAGAACCATCATCAAGTATAACATCAACCTCAATAGTAGGATTACCCCTAGAATCCAAAATCTCCCTAGCAATTATATCTTTTATCACAAAAGTCACCTCAAAAATAATTATATAATATTTTTAACAGCATTTGAACTTTTTATTGATTTTTTCTAAAAAAAAAGATATTATATAAATAGTAAGTTACTAAGGAGGGATACTTATTGAGAATAGTTAAATTAAGCAATGAACAATTCGATAACTTTTCATCAAATCATCCACTCCACACATATTATCAAACATCAAGTTATGGTAATCTAATGACAAATGATGGTTTCGAACCACACTATTACGGATTTATAAATGACCAAAACATCCTAATCGGAGCAAGTCTTATCCTAATACAAAAACTATTCCTAGGATACAAATATGCATACGCCCCAAGAGGATTTCTAATCGACTACGATAGCAAAGATCTAATCATAGATGTTACAAACAAAATGAAAAAATTTCTAGCAAAAAATAACATCATATTCCTAAAAATAGATCCTCCAGTAGTAAACAACAAAAGAGACAAAAACGGAAACATCCTAAGAAGTCCTTATACAAACGACTTAATCCCATTTCTAACCAAAATAGGATACACCTACTTCGGAGACAACAAATTTTTCGGAACACTAAAACCAAGATGGAACGCAATTCTTAAAGTAACAGGATCAGCAGAAACACTATTCGAAAACTTCGATCCAAGTGTCAAAAACAAAATAAGAAAAGCCCAATCCAGAGGAGTAGAAATCCTTCAAGGAAACCATAATGACATAGAAATATTCTACAAATTCGTCGCAAAAAAACACTACAGAAAACTAACCTATTACAAAGACTTTGCAAACTGTTTTAAAGATAAATTCGAACTATACTTCGCAAAACTAAATACAGAAAAATATCTAAATAACATAAAACAAATATATGAAGAAGAACTACAAAAAAACGAAGAAATCAATCAAAATATAAGAGAAGCAGGTCTTAAAGGAAAAATAAGTAACAAACTAACAAACTCAAAAATAACATCAGATAAAGTACTAGCAGTCTATAAAAAAGAACTAGAAACAGCATCAGGTTTGTTAACAAAAAACCCAAAAGGAATAATAATAAGTGCCTGTGCAATAATAGTAGAAAAATACGGAGTAACACTAGTAATTGAAGGACAAAACAGTGCATATAAACTATACTACCCAACATTCTTAACAAAATGGGCAATAATAGAAAAATATGCAAAACTAGGAGCAGTATTCTTCGATCTAAATGCAATAACAGGATACTTCGGAGACAACAATAAATTTAATGGACTAAACGAAATGAAACTAGGCTTCGGCGCAGACGTCACAGAATATATCGGAGAATTCGATCTAGTTATTAACAAAACTGTTTACAACATACACAAAAAAACAAAACTAGGAAGAAAAGCATTAAAAAAATCTCATGATGAAACAAAATGAGATTTTTTTTATTTAACTAAATTAGCAAAATATCTAGCACATCTAACCATCTGATGAGAATAACCATTTTCATTATCATACCAAGCAACAATCTTAACAAGTTGCTTTCCATCAACCTCTAAAATATCAGTAAGTAAAAGATCAACAACCCCACCATGAGTATCTCCAATAATATCACTAGATACAATAGGATCATTAGTAACACCTAAAGAATCACTAACAGAAGAGGTAAAAGCCTTATTAATTTCAGAAACAGAAACATTTCTTTCAAGTTCAAGAACAAGATCAACACAAGAACCATCTGAAACAGGTACCCTCATAGCAGATCCCCTCATCTTACCATCTAAACTAGGTATAACACGTCCAATAGCCTTAGCAGCACCAGTCGAAGTAGGAATAATATTAATGGCACCAGCCCTACCACGTCTAGCTTCAATACCCTTCTTATGAGAAACATCAAGCATAACCTGATCATTAGTATAAGCATGAATAGTAGTCATATAACCCTTAACTATTCCAAAACTATTGTTAATAACATCAAGAACCGGAGCCAAACAATTAGTAGTACAACTAGCAGCACTAATAACACGTTCATCACCATTCAAAATGGACTCATTAACACCATAAACAACAGTCTTAACATCACTATCCTTACACGGCGCAGAAATAATAACCCTCTTAGCACCAGCTTCAATATGCCTATAAGCAGAATCTTTCTTAGTAAAATGACCACTACACTCAAAAACTATATCAACACCAAGTTCACCCCAAGGAAGTTCCGAAGGATCACTGCTAGAAAAAATCTTTATCTTCCTACCAGAAGAAACCAAATAACTACCAAAATAACCAATCTCATCTTTTTTATAAGTACCTTGACTAGAATCATACTTAAGCAAATGAGCAAGTTCCTTAGCATCACTCAAATCATTTATAGCAACAACTTCAAAATCACTACTATCCTCAAGAATCCTAAAAACTAACCTACCTATCCTACCAAAACCATTAATTGCAACTTTCATAATATCCTCCTATTCAAAATAACTACCACCAATAAACTCTCTTAAAATAGAATCACTAGGAATCTCATCCGTAGGAATACCCACAAACATACCTAAAAAATTAAGTAAACGAATAACTTCTTCATAATAAGGCGAAGTATTATCAATTCCAAAAAGAAGAGGCTCAGCATAAAGTTTAAGTACCCCAATCTCATATATAAGTGAAGTATTATAAACATAATCAACATCATCCTGAAAAGGAAAAATATATTTATTCTCTCCATCCCTAACAGTCTTCCATCTCTTAATAGTCTCCTCAGCACTATAACCACGAGTCCTATTATCCCTTATAATTCTTCTAAGAAGTCTTACATCAGTATTAGAAATCATATTATGATTATCAATATTCAAATCAGAAAATGGAGATATATAAACCTTATATTTTCTATCCTTAGAAATAGACTTAGTAAGCTTTTCATTAACAGCATGAAGCCCCTCAATAATTAGTATATCCTGATTTTCAAGTTTTATTTTATTTCCTAAATACTCAGACTTACCCTTATAAAAATTAAAAGTAGGAACCTCAACCTCTTCACCATTAACAAGCTTAGTCAAATCCTTATTAAACAAATCAATATTAATAGCATCAATAGTCTCAAAATCATAATCCCCATTAGGAAGCTTAGGAGTCTTATCCCTATCTAAAAAATAATCATCAACCGAAAGAGGTTTAGGATTAAGACCAAAACTCTTAAGGAACATTGAAAGCTTCCTAGAAGTAATAGTCTTTCCACTAGAAGAAGGTCCAGCAAGCAAAACAAGTTTTATTCTATCCCTTCTATCATATATCTCCCTAGCCAAATTAAGCAAATTATTACTAGAAATAGTCTCAGTAAGCTTAATAATATCAGAAATCTTACCACTTGCAACAGCCTTATTAACATCAGCACTATCAAATAAACCAAGCTTCTTAGACAAAGAATAAATATCATCAAAAGTCTTAACAATCTTCTCCCTATTTACATATTCTGGAATATTACCATCATCCCCCACAGTAGGAAACTGTAAAATAAAGGAGCCCTTATCTAAAAAATACAAATCAAAAGACTTAAATACCCCAGTAGAAATAGGCATATCACAAAAGAAATAATCATATAAATCACCAAGTTTATACAAAGTAACATAATGATTAGTATTATAAATAAAAGTATCAGCCTTACTCTTATCATTAATACTTAAAAAGTACTTCCTAGCTTCCTTCCTACTAACCAAACACTTTTCAAGTAGCATATCATTTTCTATAATCTCAATCATCTTATCCTTAAGCTTATTAAGTCTATCCTGATTAAGATATAAATTAGTCCTAAGCTTAATAGCCTTATCAATAGAATGACAAACCTTTACATAATAATCATATCCAAAAAGTTCCTTAAAAGCATAAGAAAGAACAAAGAATAAAGACCTAGTATAAATTCTATTCCCAGTAGGATCAAGAACATTAACAAATCTTACATTACAATCATAATTAATCTTCTTATCAAGAGAAAAAATCTCATTATCTACAAAAGCAACAAGAGCAGGAAACTCCTCCCTATACACCTTTTTAGATATTTCAAAAAGAGTAATACCCTTATCAAAATCATATTTCTCATCATTAATAATAACATTTATCTTTTCCATAAATTAACACCCTCTTAATTCTATATTAATATTTTATCACATATTGTATAATTTTGATACGAATAATAATCATTTTTTTACGTAATTTATTAACAGGTGATAAAAATGAACTTAATTCCAACAGTAATAGAAAAAGAAATAAACGGAGAAAGAAGTTATGATATTTACTCAAGACTACTAAAAGACAGAATAATTATCCTAAATGGAGAAATAAACGATACAACCGCAAACATAATAGTAGCAGAACTACTATACCTAGACTCAGAATCACACGAAGATATAAGTCTATACATAAACTCCCCTGGAGGAGCAATAACATCAGGAATGGCCATATATGACACAATGAACTTCATCAAAAGCAAAGTATCAACAATCTGTATAGGAATGGCAGCATCAATGGCAGCATTCCTCCTATCAAGTGGAGAAAAAGGAAAAAGACTAGCACTTCCAAACTCCGAAGTAATGATACATCAACCACTTGGAGGAGCACAAGGACAAGCAACAGAAATAAAAATAGCAGCAGAAAGAATACTAAAACTAAAAGAAAAACTAAACAAAATAATGTCAAAAAACACAGGAAAACCACTAGAACAAATAGAAAAAGACACAGAAAGAGATTACTTCCTATCAGCAAAAGAAGCCAAAAATTATGGCCTAGTAGACAAAATCATTGAAAACAAAAAATAATTTATGTATAATTAAATTGGTGATAAGATGAAAAACTGTGAGCTAATCTGTAACAGAGAAAGTGGTAAAGGCATAAAAAGAAAAACAATCAACGAAATAATAAATAAATTACAAGAACACGGATATAAACCACATATCTATTACACAGAAAAACACGGAGACGCAAAAAAACACGTAAAAAATCTAAAATATGCCGACCTAGTCCTATCAATCGGAGGAGACGGAACATTTAACGAAATAGTCCAAGGAAACTACCTACGAGAAAAAAAACTATTACTATCACATATCCCCGTTGGAACAACAAACGATATAGGACACATGCTAGGACTTAACAAAAACATCCTAAAAAGCCTAGAAAAAATCCTAGAAGGAGAAATAAAAAACGTAGATCTAGGTCTAATAAACAATAAGCCATTCTTCTATGTCGCAGGATTTGGAAAATTCATAAACGTACCCTATCAAACATCAAGAAAACTAAAAAAGAAACTAGGACATCTAGCATATCTCATAAACGGAGTAAAAGAATTCTTTCAAATGACAAAACTATACGAACTAGAATACACAGTAAATAACGAAACATATCACGGATTCTACTCACTAATACTAATCTCAAATGCAAACAGAATCGCAGGATTCAATAACATATATAAAAACGTAAAACTAGACGATAATAAATTCGAAATAATGTTCTGTAACATCAACAGAAGAAAAGATCTAGTAAAAACACTAATACTACTAATAAAAACAGGAATAACAAACGTCCCAGGAATATATTGTCACACAAGCGACAAAGTAGAAATAACATTTAAAGAAAAAATTAAAAATAACTGGACAATAGACGGAGAAAAACTAAAAGACGAAAAAAAGAAATACACAATAACCATCAATAAAGAACTAAAAATGTTACTTCCTAAAAAAAATATACCAAAACTATTCACAAAATAAGAGTTAAGAAACAATCTTAACTCTTTTCATTTCTAATTTTATCCGCAATCCCATGAATCTTTCTAAACCTATGACTAAGACCAGATTTAGTAATATTACAAGAAGTCTCAGAACTCATAATATAACTAAGCTCAGACAAAGAAACCTCAGGATACTTCTCACGATAAAAAATAACCTCCTTAAGCTTATCAGAAAGACCATCAAAATAAGAATACTCCTTAATTAAATTAATATCAGTAATCTGTTTACGACAAGTATCAATAGTCTTATCAACATTAGCCTGTTCACAATTATTAAGCCTATTAGTCATATTCTTATGATCCCTATATATACGTATATCCTCATAATATAAAATAGCATTATTAGCACTCACTATCCTAAGAAAATCACCAATCTTTTCAGCTTCCTTAACATAAGTCATATAACCCTTATCCCTAGGGATAACCTTCGCACTTATACCAAAATACAAAAGCAAAGAACAAAGAAAATAAGCCTCATCACTTCTATCAACCAAAAACTCCATATGATACCTAGACTTCTTAGGATCATTTATACTACCCTTAGCAAGAAAAACACCACGCAAATAAGCTCTCTTTAAGTCCTCATCATCCAAAAAATAAGAAGGAACAGAAGGAAACATAACACCATTATCACAAACCATAAGACTACTCAAAATACTAGAAACCTTATCAGAAACAGCAATATTATAATAACTCTTATTAAAACTATTACCCTTCAAATAAGAAATACAAGGATTTATGTCAAACAATTCCTGAAACAAAGAAAATATCTTTCTAACAACCTTAGGATTCTCAGAAACAACCACAAAACTATCATCAGAAACAGAAATATTATTCCTAAGAAAACCAGATAAAAGACAAATATTCTCAAGCCTAGAATAATCATTAGAACATATCTCATTCTTAATTTCCGTAGTAAAAGACACAAAATCACCTCATCAAATAGTTAAATATACTAGTAGCAAGTTTAAGTCCATTATGACGAATATAATTACCCTCTATAACAAGCAAATCCTCTTTAATAAGTTCACATCCAAAATCACGAATCTTATCCTCATCAATCTTAACAAGACTCTTATTCTCCACAGAAATATACTTATCAAGAACCAAAGAAGGAAGTTTACTATCCGCAGCTAAAACAGAATCGATCTTTCTCTTACCAAGATAATCATTAATAATCTTAACATGATCAGAAACAGTATAATCCTCAGTCTCAAATACCTGATCAACAGCATTACAAGTATAAAGTATCCTAGCCTTACTCTCATCAATCGCATCAATAATATCTTTAGAAAGAAGATTAGGTATTAAACTAGTATATAAACTACCCATACTAAAAATAATCAAATCACAAGACTTAATCTCAGAAATAATCTCCGGATCAACATTAGGAATCTCATCATAAAAAACCTTTTTAATCTTACGCCTATCATGACCAATTTCACTCTCACCATGAATAATATCACCACTAGTAGTCTCAGCCATCAAAGTAAGATAATCCTCAGACAAAGGAAGAATCTTATGACGAACCTTCAAAAAATCACTAAGAACCCTAATACTTTCCTTAAGACTTCCAGTAATATTATACATAGCAGCCATAATTAAATTACCAACAGCATGACCATCTAAATCAGTATAAGTATCAAACCTATATTGTAACAATTCCTTAATCTTATCATCAGCATTACTAAGAGCAACTATAACCTTACGAACATCACCCATCGCAGGCATAAAAAACTCCTCACGAAGCTTACCAGTCGAAGAACCATTATCAGAGACACTAATAACAGTAGTTATATCAACAGGAAACTCCTTAAGACCACGAACTAAAAAACTAATTCCAGTTCCTCCTCCAAATACTACAACTTTCTTATTCATAAAATCACCATACTTATTATACAAAATAACCAATAACAAGTAAACAAAAATAATGATCATTAAGCATAATCATTATTCTTAATACACATCATATTCCTTCATCTTAAGTATTTCTCTCTCTTGAAGTTCTTTAATAAACAAAACAAATCCATCAATATCATAATTTTGTATCAAATTAAAGTATCTGATCCTATCACTATCATCAATAACAATAGGAATCTCATTATTACTAATCAATTGATGATTAATAAGTAAACGACCAGCTCTACCATTACCATCCTCAAAAGGATGAATATGTTCAAAATTAATATGAAACTTAGCAATCTTTTCAAAAATATTACATTCACTATTATCAAACTCATACAAAATCTCACTCATCAAACTAGGAACTAACTCAAGTTTAGGAGGAACAAAATCCGCCCCATTAATATAATTTTGAATCTTTCTATAACCAGAAGTATCTTTAATATTTTTATTAATAATATCTCCAAATTTAACAATAATACCATTATCCAACCTATTTAAATTATTAAGAGACATATCAATAGCATATTTCAAATTAATAGCCTCATAAAGTTCTCTAGGATTAACATTTTGCAAAGGAAGAGACTCATCATTAAAAACAATAGAATAAGTTTCAGCATAACTCAAAGTATTACCCTCTATAGCATTAGAACACTTGATACTACGAGTAATAAAATTCTCAAAATATTCACGTTTCTTTATAGCCTCTAAAAATTTATTTTCCACAAACACCACACCTCACATAAACAAATTATATCAAATAAACAAAAACAAGTAAACAAAATAAAAATACTAATAATCAAACTCAATAAGTCATTTTTATTACACAATATACTTTTCTAATTCTTTTCTTAAGTTACAAAAACTATTTATATATTTTATTCCCCTTTCTTTTCTCTCCAAAACTTCAAAACCAAATTTATTTACTATAGCTTTGGATTTAACATTATTATTATTAACATAAGTTGTTACCATATATGTATCCTTAATATCACAATCTTTTAAAATATACTTAAATAATTTAATAAAAGTATAACCATCTCCCTGATGATTTTTAACAACCTGTATTTCATCTTAACTAACATTATTATCATTTATCTTATATAGAAAATATCCAATTAACATATTATTCTCAAAAGCCCCAATCCATTTCTTATGATTATTATCAAATTCTTTTAACATAGAACTCTTCCAATTTTTATAATCCTCATCTCTAGTATTTCCAGTATCTATTATACTCTTCATATTAAAACTAATAATATCGAACATATCATCAAGTAAACTTAGCACTTCTTTTTTACTTAACTTTCTAATATCAATAAACTTTTCCATTACACTCTCCTTTATTAAATTTGAACTATTATTTAAACTTTTTTCCACAAACATTACTCTACAAGTATATTATATCAAATAAAA
This sequence comes from Bacteroidaceae bacterium, assembly GCA_963622385.1. Taxonomy (GTDB): domain Bacteria; phylum Bacillota_I; class Bacilli_A; order RF39; family UBA660; genus UMGS1449. The sequence goes on from CAVFIB010000030.1 coordinate 12,610, forward strand.
GAACAAAAGATAAGTAAACTTACCTTGAGAACCTCACGGTTCCCTTTTTCTGCTTCATAGATATCATTCTTGATA
>CAVFIB010000031.1:0-11970 GCA_963622385.1 Bacteroidaceae bacterium
TGAGCTGTACGAAAAAATTAGGTCAAAGTGTTACAAAAATGCTTGACCACAACAATTATACCTACTGCGTTATGTTTCTTTTCACGTCTCTGATTTTGAATTCCCAGATGGTCTTCTCACTCTCAAAGAGTAAAAGACTCTTCTCATCCTCCCAATGAAGATCCCCCATTCCCGTGGTTAAATAATGATCATTAAGCGGATCAAATATCTTAATGAAATTCTTTCCCGGTTGCTTTCGCTCACTCACCCCGATCAAGCCAATTATATGTTGATTTTTGAATTTACTACGTACATCATCCTCCGGATAAGATTGGTTCGTCTGCTTATTCGTTATATTTATTAGAATCCCTAAAAATTCTCCCATTTTCACAGCCATTTTATACTCCTTGCTCCCGATCAGCGACCTCGCAACTTGTCCCACCAGGTTTTATTCCTCTCTCTCTCCAGTTCCTGTTGCAGCTGCGCCTCTCTGTTACGCTGCTCCTGCCGTTCTTTTGCCAGTAAGTTCTCAAGCCCTGCGATCTCTCGGCTCTGACTGTTAAACTCTTTCACCCAACTGCGTTGTTCCTTTCTTAGAGAACGCAGTTCTTCTAATTCCTTTTGCTGTGCTTCCAATTCTTCTTCCAGAAGCATATTCTTATGATGTTCAAGCATTAAATTTGCATTTTCCTGTGTGAGACGATTATTTTCTTCCAGAAGCGAAATGTACTTTTCCTGCAGAACAGCCAAACGATCACGAGCTTCCGTATCACAAATAACCTGCACAGGTTTTTCCATTGGGTATCTCTCATCTAAAATCTGTAAAGCTGTATCATCCAATACAATATTGTTAGATTTTCCGATATGCCTATCAAATAAATCTGGATGTCTTTTTATATACTGAAACACTGTAGCATAACTAACATTTCGTTCTTTTGCAAACTCTTGAATTTTCAACGTTTTACCCTCTTAATTGCACAAAGTTAATAACATGTTAATTAACATGTTAAATTTTATAGCATAAACCTTGAAATTTCAAGGTTTACTTACACAAATAAGCGACAAACACCGCTCATTCTTCGCCTGCTTTGTCGCTCTGATTCCACCACTTGTACACTGTCGGCTTCGACAGTCCAGTATCACGAATACACTCTGCTTTCTTCCCGTCTGGATGATTCTTCTGCCATTCTGCTACAATCTTTGCCTTGTCGGGTCTGCCGTCCTTATTTCTCCATTCTCCGTCTGGATAGTCAACTTTCTGAACTGCCCTTGCTCTTTCCAAATGTATTTCTTGCTTTCTACCATTCCGCTTGTTTTTTTCTATACTTATCCCCGAAAGCCTTGATATATCATCGATCGGAAATGTAGTAAACTGAACATCATAACACTCAAGAGCACTTTCCACATCTGCTCTTGTAAAAGGCTGCTCCGGCTTTCTGCTGTTCAGTTCTGGTATGAGTTTATACGCATCCTTCTTCACTTCCTCATACGGGACACCACACTTAACTGCATATATAACAAGCATCATGATGCACCAGTATCGATGTCCATATGTCGCTCCATCAACAGGGTGCAAGATCCTTCTGATCCACCAGTCATATAAATCCCTTTTGCACTCCCAATGCCCTTTTTCATGATCGCCATTAACAATCACCTTTTCATACCACTGTGGAAACTTTTTCTTCGCTTCCTCCAGCGTATATTTGCTCTCGATCCATAATTCCTCTTTATCAAAATCCATCTGAGCTTTGGAAAAAAGCTCTTCCAGTGCATACCGTTCTTCCCGGAAACGCCATACTGTCATAGCAGCCTTTGTCCCTGCAACCATGAAAGACTGGTCATATGACTGATACTGTACGTTCTCATTATTGCTCGTGTACGGATTCCAAAGCCACTTTGTCATACCATGCTTCAAACTCTTAAGCTGTACTTTAATCTTCGGATAAAGTCTCACAGGCTCATCAAAGATATAATAAAGATGCAGCCCCTTACCGCTACGTGAAATAACAATAAAATTCGGTGCAGGATAAACATGGTATTCGTCCTGGCAACCATATAAAAAACGGTTCAGAGTCACATCATCAACATCATCGATATCAAAAATAAGACCAAAGCATAGATCAGCGTGTTCCTTATCCTTTTTCCGTCCGTAGTAGCTCACAGCATTCAACAGATTGCTAGGCTCATTCAAGGCTTCCCGAATCTGTTCAGTGAAAGTATCCTCCAAAAGAATATAACGCTTCATCTTTCCCTTATAATCTTCCCGATCATTAACATAAAGGATCGGATTCCCTTTGAAGTCTCCGCTTCCATCCGGACGGTATTCTCCCTGTCTTTGTATATAATGCTCCCCTATATGAAAAAGATCCTTATACAGCTCTTCCGGAGTGCTGCGCACAGCAGCATACTTACTTAATATATCACTCAACATATAGTATCCCCTCTCCCTATACTACGGGACGTATTATTATCAATACAGTTTTTTTACCTTTTTCACCAAAAAATTGGACATTTCCATTAACTTTTCCTATTTTAGCTTATAATCCTTATAATCATTGAGATTTCAAAGGTTCACTTGTTTTCATTTATTATTTTGTGAACAAGTCCAACAGAACATCCTACTTTTTCTGCGATTTTTGCAAAAGTAAGCCCCTCTGCTCGAAGTAGCCGTATATCCTCTATTTGGCCATCCGTAAATTTACGCTTTCGTCCTGCACCACGAGCATTATGCACAGCACAATCGCCACGCAAAAGTCTTTCTGCTTGGCGACTTGCTCTTTCTCTTGCCGTTTTTAGCTGATTTTCTAAAGTTTCACACTGTGCTTTCAACCGCTCATTTTCCCGCAAAAGCTGCTGATAGTGTGGGGATGCTTCAAACCCATGATCCGCAAGTTCCTGCAACTGCAACAGCTTATTATAAATCTCCTCAGACGATTCATATGCCTGTTGCAGCTTCGTCTTTTCTTCCACCAGTTCTTTTTCCAATCTTGCAATTTTAGCTTTTTGTGTCTCCGCCATATTTACACCACCAGTCAATACATTCATAATTTAATTTATGAATGTATTGTATCATACGTACACCATTTTTTTCAATAGTTAATTTATGAATACACTTGATTACCGATCCAAACCCCAGCTCTTTGAAGAACGTTTTTTAGGCTGCACGTTATCACGATCTTTGTTCCAGTTCTCCCTTAACTGACCCTTAGCACTTTGTCGTTTTAAGCCTGTCGGCTTAAAAACAGGCTGTTTTTCCAAAAATGGATTTTCTACTGCACGATCAGAGCGAGACTTAGTTTCAGCTTGCCCAGAAGATTCTTTTGTTTGAGCAAAATTCTTTAACAGTTCCACCGTTTTATCAGACAACCGATCTTTAAAAACTTTGATAAATTCTGGCAGATTAGCAATATCTGCAGCGAAATCCCTGATATCGTCTTTGAGTTTAGTGCGAGTGACCATTAAATCATACGCTGTGAGCCTCAAATTTTCGATTTCAGCCTTTTTCTCGTCAATTTCGTCCACGAGGACGTTTAACTGTTCTTTTTTGCTAGAAACGTCGTTTTTCAGCTCATAAAATTCATTTAAAGCCTGCTTCGGAAGATCTTTATTTCGGCCTTTTTCTTTGTCTTTAATTTTTTCACCCTCGAAAACATCTTGATTTAATTCAATGCCACGTTCCGCACGTGCTCTCATTACATCCTGCATCCGCGAAAGACTTTCCTGCGTAAAAACCTTGGTTTTTGCGACCTGCTTTGATAAGCCTTTTTTATAACCTCCTGCCACAGGAACTCCAACAACGTGTAAATGCGGGCTATTCTCATCATAGTGGATTACTGCAGATGCCACTTTAAAATCAGGCAGCTGCCTTTGCAGATACCGAAGTTGATCCCGAAAGATATAACTCATTTTCCTTTTCTGCTCCAGACTTTTATCTACCCAGAAGTCCATATCTCCGACCTGAATGATGATTTCCGCAGCAACATCCGATCTGGAATCAGAAACATGCTGCAGGTAATCCTTTATTTTTCGATCTGAACGCTTTTGTTTTGCATTGTAAGTCTCAAGTGCTTCATCGAATTCCCGATGATAAATCTTTTTCACATCATCAAGAATTGAATCAGAGCCGGATAAAACTTCGATAAGAGAGCGATCATAATCGTTGCTTTTATAGTCACGCAAATTATGCTTTGAAACCGCTGCTATTTTGTTGGTTGATGTTACCGCATGACCTTTCGCTGAAAGGTGAAAGCTGTAGGCTACTGACATGGTTTTCTCCTGCTAGTGTTATACTTTATCGTGTGATAAAGTATAACACCCTAGGAAGATTGACACAAGTATCAATCTTTCGGGTGGTCTCTGACAGCAATGGGAAGTATCCCCTTGACCCCTCGGCTACCGCACTGCGCTACGCTTCGTTTGGTCGGTTGTCGCTCCGATCATCATGATGTATAATATTCATGTTGTCGTCTCCAATCTGGCAACAGAAAGGAGGTGAACATTGTGGATTACCTTATAACTCTTTTCATGGCGATCGTGGCACAGGTAGTTGGTCACTACGTGTGTAAGTGGTTAGATCGTCATTAGCACGACAACTAGCCCAATGAAAAACCCCGGAGCTGCAACTCCGGGGTTTTCTTTTGCGTGTCCATTATGGAACGCCTTATAACTCTTTTGGTTATAACCATTATAGAGTATTCTCGAAATCCTGTCAATTATACCGCTACCGCTTAAAATTAGAGGGGGTAAAATTCCGTTTTTATACAATAAAACGTTGATATTTCAATGGATATATAACCGCACAAAAACACCCTTGCAATTACAATTATAACCATCTATACTATAAAAAATATTTCTCTCTTCAAGAAAAGAGGTGTTTATGAAGAAAAAAGCCGTAGCAATTTTAACATGTTTAACAATTCTAGCGTGTATGAGTGTTCCCGTATTTGCAACTGATGGAAATCTGGAGAACGAATCTACAGAACAGGAAGTTTCTGCAATTCAGGAAGATCTGCTAGAAGCTAGAGAAAATGATGGGACTATTTCTAAAAAAGAACAGAAAGAAATAATAGAGGATTATTCAGCAGAAGCTATTGAAGAATTTAATGATATCGTTGATGAAGAATTATCCGATGTTTTGGAAGAAGAGTTTTCTAATATAGAACTATCTTCAGAAGAGCAGATCACTACAAAATCAATCGACTTAGATTGTGGTGCTCAAGTTGTTGTAACCAATGAAATTACAAAAGAAGATGATTCGCAAGAGGAAGCATCTTTAAGCGATAAAGTTAAAAATTTCTTTATTTTAGAAGCTAGTGCAAGTACGGCTTCATACGGAAATTTCAAGCATGGGACGTACGTAAAAGTAGTTGCTGTCGGAACACTTTCGCTCAATGTTACAAATCATTTAACAGCTTCTAAGTCAGGGCTTACAATCAGAAAAGTTACTGCATCAACTAATTCTTCAGGACAAATGTTTGATGTGGGAAAAAACTGTAAGATCGTCAAAAAATCAGCAGGAAAAGGTCAGACTTGCAAAACATTAGCAGGAGTAAGATGGTACTGCAATACGCCATATGGGCATTTCCCGAAAAAGTGGAAAAAGCTCACCTCTTCATTTAAAGTTACGTCTATAAACACTAGCAAAAAGAAAGTAAACTATAATTGTTCCGTCTCTTCTTCGGCGAGCAATTCTTGGTAAAAGGAGGGGTAAACATGGAACAGACCGGAATGGTTTCAATAGATTTTTTAAGTATTTTAGTCTGGTTAATATCAATAATTATTTTTGTTGTAATTGTATGGGCTGTATTGAGATGGCATAGAAAAAGAATAATGAAAGATGTTGAGAAATTAGTTGATAAAAAGATCACTGAACGTTTCAACAACATTTTAAAGTAAAACGAAGAAAAACCCAGAGTCAGCACACTCTGGGTTTTTCGTTTGTCCAGCTGGACATTGATTTCATTTTTGCCTACTGCCATTATATATCATAGCTTGAAACCTTGTCAATTATACCTACTGCGTTATGTTTCTTTTCACGTCTCTGATTTTGAATTCCCAGATGGTCTTCTCACTCTCAAAGAGTAAAAGACTCTTCTCATCCTCCCAATGAAGATCCCCCATTCCCGTGGTTAAATAATGATCATTAAGCGGATCAAATATCTTAATGAAATTCTTTCCCGGTTGCTTTCGCTCACTCACCCCGATCAAGCCAATTATATGTTGATTTTTGAATTTACTACGTACATCATCCTCCGGATAAGATTGGTTCGTCTGCTTATTCGTTATATTTATTAGAATCCCTAAAAATTCTCCCATTTTCACAGCCATTTTATACTCCTTGCTCCCGATCAGCGACCTCGCAACTTGTCCCACCAGGTTTTATTCCTCTCTCTCTCCAGTTCCTGTTGCAGCTGCGCCTCTCTGTTACGCTGCTCCTGCCGTTCTTTTGCCAGTAAGTTCTCAAGCCCTGCGATCTCTCGGCTCTGACTGTTAAACTCTTTCACCCAACTGCGTTGTTCCTTTCTTAGAGAACGCAGTTCTTCTAATTCCTTTTGCTGTGCTTCCAATTCTTCTTCCAGAAGCATATTCTTATGATGTTCAAGCATTAAATTTGCATTTTCCTGTGTGAGACGATTATTTTCTTCCAGAAGCGAAATGTACTTTTCCTGCAGAACAGCCAAACGATCACGAGCTTCCGTATCACAAATAACCTGCACAGGTTTTTCCATTGGGTATCTCTCATCTAAAATCTGTAAAGCTGTATCATCCAATACAATATTGTTAGATTTTCCGATATGCCTATCAAATAAATCTGGATGTCTTTTTATATACTGAAACACTGTAGCATAACTAACATTTCGTTCTTTTGCAAACTCTTGAATTTTCAACGTTTTACCCTCTTAATTGCACAAAGTTAATAACATGTTAATTAACATGTTAAATTTTATAGCATAAACCTTGAAATTTCAAGGTTTACTTACACAAATAAGCGACAAACACCGCTCATTCTTCGCCTGCTTTGTCGCTCTGATTCCACCACTTGTACACTGTCGGCTTCGACAGTCCAGTATCACGAATACACTCTGCTTTCTTCCCGTCTGGATGATTCTTCTGCCATTCTGCTACAATCTTTGCCTTGTCGGGTCTGCCGTCCTTATTTCTCCATTCTCCGTCTGGATAGTCAACTTTCTGAACTGCCCTTGCTCTTTCCAAATGTATTTCTTGCTTTCTACCATTCCGCTTGTTTTTTTCTATACTTATCCCCGAAAGCCTTGATATATCATCGATCGGAAATGTAGTAAACTGAACATCATAACACTCAAGAGCACTTTCCACATCTGCTCTTGTAAAAGGCTGCTCCGGCTTTCTGCTGTTCAGTTCTGGTATGAGTTTATACGCATCCTTCTTCACTTCCTCATACGGGACACCACACTTAACTGCATATATAACAAGCATCATGATGCACCAGTATCGATGTCCATATGTCGCTCCATCAACAGGGTGCAAGATCCTTCTGATCCACCAGTCATATAAATCCCTTTTGCACTCCCAATGCCCTTTTTCATGATCGCCATTAACAATCACCTTTTCATACCACTGTGGAAACTTTTTCTTCGCTTCCTCCAGCGTATATTTGCTCTCGATCCATAATTCCTCTTTATCAAAATCCATCTGAGCTTTGGAAAAAAGCTCTTCCAGTGCATACCGTTCTTCCCGGAAACGCCATACTGTCATAGCAGCCTTTGTCCCTGCAACCATGAAAGACTGGTCATATGACTGATACTGTACGTTCTCATTATTGCTCGTGTACGGATTCCAAAGCCACTTTGTCATACCATGCTTCAAACTCTTAAGCTGTACTTTAATCTTCGGATAAAGTCTCACAGGCTCATCAAAGATATAATAAAGATGCAGCCCCTTACCGCTACGTGAAATAACAATAAAATTCGGTGCAGGATAAACATGGTATTCGTCCTGGCAACCATATAAAAAACGGTTCAGAGTCACATCATCAACATCATCGATATCAAAAATAAGACCAAAGCATAGATCAGCGTGTTCCTTATCCTTTTTCCGTCCGTAGTAGCTCACAGCATTCAACAGATTGCTAGGCTCATTCAAGGCTTCCCGAATCTGTTCAGTGAAAGTATCCTCCAAAAGAATATAACGCTTCATCTTTCCCTTATAATCTTCCCGATCATTAACATAAAGGATCGGATTCCCTTTGAAGTCTCCGCTTCCATCCGGACGGTATTCTCCCTGTCTTTGTATATAATGCTCCCCTATATGAAAAAGATCCTTATACAGCTCTTCCGGAGTGCTGCGCACAGCAGCATACTTACTTAATATATCACTCAACATATAGTATCCCCTCTCCCTATACTACGGGACGTATTATTATCAATACAGTTTTTTTACCTTTTTCACCAAAAAATTGGACATTTCCATTAACTTTTCCTATTTTAGCTTATAATCCTTATAATCATTGAGATTTCAAAGGTTCACTTGTTTTCATTTATTATTTTGTGAACAAGTCCAACAGAACATCCTACTTTTTCTGCGATTTTTGCAAAAGTAAGCCCCTCTGCTCGAAGTAGCCGTATATCCTCTATTTGGCCATCCGTAAATTTACGCTTTCGTCCTGCACCACGAGCATTATGCACAGCACAATCGCCACGCAAAAGTCTTTCTGCTTGGCGACTTGCTCTTTCTCTTGCCGTTTTTAGCTGATTTTCTAAAGTTTCACACTGTGCTTTCAACCGCTCATTTTCCCGCAAAAGCTGCTGATAGTGTGGGGATGCTTCAAACCCATGATCCGCAAGTTCCTGCAACTGCAACAGCTTATTATAAATCTCCTCAGACGATTCATATGCCTGTTGCAGCTTCGTCTTTTCTTCCACCAGTTCTTTTTCCAATCTTGCAATTTTAGCTTTTTGTGTCTCCGCCATATTTACACCACCAGTCAATACATTCATAATTTAATTTATGAATGTATTGTATCATACGTACACCATTTTTTTCAATAGTTAATTTATGAATACACTTGATTACCGATCCAAACCCCAGCTCTTTGAAGAACGTTTTTTAGGCTGCACGTTATCACGATCTTTGTTCCAGTTCTCCCTTAACTGACCCTTAGCACTTTGTCGTTTTAAGCCTGTCGGCTTAAAAACAGGCTGTTTTTCCAAAAATGGATTTTCTACTGCACGATCAGAGCGAGACTTAGTTTCAGCTTGCCCAGAAGATTCTTTTGTTTGAGCAAAATTCTTTAACAGTTCCACCGTTTTATCAGACAACCGATCTTTAAAAACTTTGATAAATTCTGGCAGATTAGCAATATCTGCAGCGAAATCCCTGATATCGTCTTTGAGTTTAGTGCGAGTGACCATTAAATCATACGCTGTGAGCCTCAAATTTTCGATTTCAGCCTTTTTCTCGTCAATTTCGTCCACGAGGACGTTTAACTGTTCTTTTTTGCTAGAAACGTCGTTTTTCAGCTCATAAAATTCATTTAAAGCCTGCTTCGGAAGATCTTTATTTCGGCCTTTTTCTTTGTCTTTAATTTTTTCACCCTCGAAAACATCTTGATTTAATTCAATGCCACGTTCCGCACGTGCTCTCATTACATCCTGCATCCGCGAAAGACTTTCCTGCGTAAAAACCTTGGTTTTTGCGACCTGCTTTGATAAGCCTTTTTTATAACCTCCTGCCACAGGAACTCCAACAACGTGTAAATGCGGGCTATTCTCATCATAGTGGATTACTGCAGATGCCACTTTAAAATCAGGCAGCTGCCTTTGCAGATACCGAAGTTGATCCCGAAAGATATAACTCATTTTCCTTTTCTGCTCCAGACTTTTATCTACCCAGAAGTCCATATCTCCGACCTGAATGATGATTTCCGCAGCAACATCCGATCTGGAATCAGAAACATGCTGCAGGTAATCCTTTATTTTTCGATCTGAACGCTTTTGTTTTGCATTGTAAGTCTCAAGTGCTTCATCGAATTCCCGATGATAAATCTTTTTCACATCATCAAGAATTGAATCAGAGCCGGATAAAACTTCGATAAGAGAGCGATCATAATCGTTGCTTTTATAGTCACGCAAATTATGCTTTGAAACCGCTGCTATTTTGTTGGTTGATGTTACCGCATGACCTTTCGCTGAAAGGTGAAAGCTGTAGGCTACTGACATGGTTTTCTCCTGCTAGTGTTATACTTTATCGTGTGATAAAGTATAACACCCTAGGAAGATTGACACAAGTATCAATCTTTCGGGTGGTCTCTGACAGCAATGGGAAGTATCCCCTTGACCCCTCGGCTACCGCACTGCGCTACGCTTCGTTTGGTCGGTTGTCGCTCCGATCATCATGATGTATAATATTCATGTTGTCGTCTCCAATCTGGCAACAGAAAGGAGGTGAACATTGTGGATTACCTTATAACTCTTTTCATGGCGATCGTGGCACAGGTAGTTGGTCACTACGTGTGTAAGTGGTTAGATCGTCATTAGCACGACAACTAGCCCAATGAAAAACCCCGGAGCTGCAACTCCGGGGTTTTCTTTTGCGTGTCCATTATGGAACGCCTTATAACTCTTTTGGTTATAACCATTATAGAGTATTCTCGAAATCCTGTCAATTATACCGCTACCGCTTAAAATTAGAGGGGGTAAAATTCCGTTTTTATACAATAAAACGTTGATATTTCAATGGATATATAACCGCACAAAAACACCCTTGCAATTACAATTATAACCATCTATACTATAAAAAATATTTCTCTCTTCAAGAAAAGAGGTGTTTATGAAGAAAAAAGCCGTAGCAATTTTAACATGTTTAACAATTCTAGCGTGTATGAGTGTTCCCGTATTTGCAACTGATGGAAATCTGGAGAACGAATCTACAGAACAGGAAGTTTCTGCAATTCAGGAAGATCTGCTAGAAGCTAGAGAAAATGATGGGACTATTTCTAAAAAAGAACAGAAAGAAATAATAGAGGATTATTCAGCAGAAGCTATTGAAGAATTTAATGATATCGTTGATGAAGAATTATCCGATGTTTTGGAAGAAGAGTTTTCTAATATAGAACTATCTTCAGAAGAGCAGATCACTACAAAATCAATCGACTTAGATTGTGGTGCTCAAGTTGTTGTAACCAATGAAATTACAAAAGAAGATGATTCGCAAGAGGAAGCATCTTTAAGCGATAAAGTTAAAAATTTCTTTATTTTAGAAGCTAGTGCAAGTACGGCTTCATACGGAAATTTCAAGCATGGGACGTACGTAAAAGTAGTTGCTGTCGGAACACTTTCGCTCAATGTTACAAATCATTTAACAGCTTCTAAGTCAGGGCTTACAATCAGAAAAGTTACTGCATCAACTAATTCTTCAGGACAAATGTTTGATGTGGGAAAAAACTGTAAGATCGTCAAAAAATCAGCAGGAAAAGGTCAGACTTGCAAAACATTAGCAGGAGTAAGATGGTACTGCAATACGCCATATGGGCATTTCCCGAAAAAGTGGAAAAAGCTCACCTCTTCATTTAAAGTTACGTCTATAAACACTAGCAAAAAGAAAGTAAACTATAATTGTTCCGTCTCTTCTTCGGCGAGCAATTCTTGGTAAAAGGAGGGGTAAACATGGAACAGACCGGAATGGTTTCAATAGATTTTTTAAGTATTTTAGTCTGGTTAATATCAATAATTATTTTTGTTGTAATTGTATGGGCTGTATTGAGATGGCATAGAAAAAGAATAATGAAAGATGTTGAGAAATTAGTTGATAAAAAGATCACTGAACGTTTCAACAACATTTTAAAGTAAAACGAAGAAAAACCCAGAGTCAGCACACTCTGGGTTTTTCGTTTGTCCAGCTGGACATTGATTTCATTTTTGCCTACTGCCATTATATATCATAGCTTGAAACTTTGTCAATTTGTTGTGATATAGTATAGTTGTAACGGCTTGACCTAATATTGTAAAATATATT
>CAVFIB010000032.1:0-11813 GCA_963622385.1 Bacteroidaceae bacterium
GCCTTATAGGCTTCAGAGAAAAACCACCCTTTTTAAGGGTGGATTTTTACTGTTTTGTTTTGTATTTCAAATTGATATAGATATAGTTAGTAATGTTCTGTTATTCTTTTCTTTGTTTTTATACTAATTAATGATATAATTATATGTATGAATGAGAGGTAATAGCATGATAAAAGGAAAACCATTTGTTAAATGGGCTGGTGGTAAGAGACAAATTATTGATAAGCTTAAGAAGTATGTTCCTGAGGAGTTTAATACTTATTATGAGCCTTTTATTGGGGGAGGTGCTCTTCTTTTTGAACTTTCCCCGAGGAGGGCTGTTATTAATGATTCTAATGAGGAACTTATGAATGTTTATAGATGTTTATGTGATGAGGATAAGTTTAAGAAGATGCGTAATGTTCTTAATAGTTATGAAAAGGAACATTCTGAGGAGTTTTATTATGAGATTAGGAATAAGGATAGGAATAAATCTTCTTATAATAGGTTATCTGATTATACTAGGGCAGCACGTACTATATATTTGAATAAGGCTTGTTTTAATGGACTTTATAGGGTTAATAGAAAGAATGAGTTTAATGTTCCTTTTGGAAAAAAGACTAAGGTTAATACTTATGAGGGTGGTAATTTAATTACTGTTAGTAATTATTTGACCATGAATGATGTTACTATTCTTAGTGTTGATTTTGAAGATGCTTTGAAGGGTGCTAGTAAGGGAGATTTTGTTTATTTTGATCCGCCTTATGATTCTGATAATGGGACTTTTACTAGTTATACTGAAGATGGTTTTGGAAAGGAAGAACAGAAAAGGCTTGCTAAGGTGTTTAAAGAACTTGATGAAAGAGGGGTTTATGTTATGCTTTCTAATCATAATACTTCTTTAGTTAATGATTTGTATAAGGATTTTAATATTCATGTGATTGACGCTAAAAGGAATATTAATTCTAATGGTAAGAAAAGGGGTAAAGTAAAAGAGGTTATTATTACTAATTATTGAAATAATATTTAGTTTTTGTTAATAATAAATAAAGGACATATGTTCTTTTTTGCTTGAAAAAAGTTTTGGTTTGTGATAAAATTTTAATACATTTTAAGGAGGAGATATATTTGAAAAAGACTAAGATTATAACTAGTATAGGACCTGCTAGTAATACTTATGAGGTGTTTAGAGAAATGGTTCTTAGTGGTGCGAATGTTGCTAGGATTAATTTTTCTCATGCAACTATGGAGGAAAGAGCTCAAGTTGTTAAGACTGTTAAAGAGGTTAGAGAGGATTTAGGACTTAGTATTGCTATTTTATATGATACTAAGGGGCCTGAGTTTAGAAATGGGATGCTTGAAGGGGATGAGATTACTTTAGTTCCTGGTAAGACTATTAAAATTGTTAAGGAAGATGTTCTTGGAAATGAGGAGCGTTTTTCTGTTAATTATCCAGAGGTTCTTGATGATTTAAGAGTGGGAGATATTATTTTACTGGAAAATGGTCTTATGAAGATAAAGGTTATTGAGACTAATTCTTCTTATGTTAATTGTGAGATATTAAATGGAGGGGTACTTGGTAATAGAAAGAGTTTAAATGTTCCTAGTGTTAAACTTAATATTCCTTTTATTAGTGAGGTTGATCATGAGGATATAGTTTATGCTTGCAGGCATGATGCTGATTTTATAGCGTTATCTTTTGTGTCTTCTAGGGATGATGTTTTGAAGGTAAGAGAAATATTAAAAGAAGAAAATAGAGAGGATATTAAGCTTATTTCTAAGATTGAAAGTATGACTGGCATTGATAATATTGATGAGATACTTGAGGTATCTGATGGTGTTATGGTTGCACGTGGGGATTTAGGAGTTGAGGTTCCTATGACTAAGCTTCCTATTTATCAAAAGATGCTTATTGAAAAGTGTCGTGAAAAGGGGAAAATATGTGTTGTTGCAACAGAGATGCTTGAGTCTATGAAGAAGAATTTAAGACCTACTAGAGCAGAGGTTTCAGATGTTGCAAATGCTGTTTTAGATGGAACAGATGCTGTTATGTTAAGTGGGGAAACTACTAGTGGTAAGTATCCAGTTGAAACTGTTAAATATATGGCTTCTATATGTGAAGAAGCAGAACAGTATTATGAAAAGTCTTTTCATAATAAAATGAAACCTGGTATTACTGAAACTATTGTGGCAAGTGTAGTACAAAGTTCTAAAGAATTTGATATAAAAGCAATAGTAGCATCTTCAGTAAGTGGCTATAGTGCAAGAGGTATAAGTAATTTAAGACCTGATTGTTTTATTCTTGCAACTTGTACGTCAAAAGAGGTTGCAAGAAGTCTTGCGCTTAATTATGGAATAATTACTACAGTTGTACCATTTGTTCATAGTGCAGATGAAGTAGTAGAAATAGCAAGAAATGAAGCGATTAAAGTGTTTAATTTACAAGAAAGAGATAAAATCCTTATAACAGGAGGATCTTCTAAAAACGATGAAAAGAGGATTACTAATTTCATGAAAGTTGAAGAAATATAGTTTTCTTCTTTAAAACCAAATTTAAGCAGTTTAAGAAGTCAAAAAGTAAGTTCCTTTGAAACAAATATTATAAATATGAAAAATAGTGGCAATCAATATGGATTAAGTGCAACAACAGATACACATATGATAAAAAAACATGGAGTGGGGAGCAGTAGCATATTTATCCCATTCAAAATATGGCACATGTACAGATGGTAAATATTATGATAAGTATAGTTATGTTAGTGATTATAAAAATACAATAATTTCCAGTAAATCAGGAGATAGTTTTAAGGAAGTCATTAAGAAAAAAGCAAAAAGCGGTACACAGATATATAGATATAGTTGGCATAATGCTACTTCTTACATTGCTAGTTCTTTATTGTCTTGGTTTCATCATGGTGGCAACTCTGGAAATAAATTATATAGTGGAATTTTTCATTCTAGTGTTGATAAAGGTGGTGTTATTGGGAGTGTTTCTACTCACCTTATAATAACTCCTTAATTATTATGATAACTTAAGTCTTATAAGATTATAAATAGTTTTATAAGACTTTTTCTTTTTGCTTTTGTCTATTTGGTAATTTTTGCCAGTTTGTGTAAATGACTTGTATTTGGTATAAAATATAGTACAATGTTATTGGTGATTATATGGAAAGAGAGTGTTTGTTACAGGAATTGGAATATGAGTTTATATGTGATTTTATTAGGCTTAGGAAGTCTTTTGGTCTTACTCAGAGGGAACTTGCGTTGATGAGTGGTGTTGTTCGTGAGAAGATTGCTAAGATTGAGACTTGTCTTAATTCTCCTCAGCTTAATTCTTTGATTAGGATACTTGAGCCTATTGGTTATACTGTTGGGATTGTTCCTATTGATGGGGATTGATATGTCTTATATTAAGAGTGGTATTGTTACTAGGATTGAGGTTATTTCTGGTAGTTGTTCTTGTCTTTCTGATTATTTTGATCTTGATCTTTTTGAGAAGAGTGGTAATATTTATTTATTGAAGTATTCTGTTTTTAATGATAATATTTGTTCTTATAGGGAAGAGTATATGTCTTTTTGTGATGGTTTTTGTGATAGTTTATCTTCTTGTGAGGCTTATGTTTTGGAGACTGATGTTGATGTTGTGCTTGGTTCTTTTATTTGTTTTTCTTGTGGGAATAGATCTTATTTTTTTGATGGTTTCTCTTATGTTTTTGATGCTGATGAGTGTTATTTTAGGTATGGGGATCTTGAGCTTAGATTGTTTTTTATTCCTGTTTTTTGGGATATAAATTATGTTAGTTGTGAGGATATTTCTTTTGTTAGTCTTGCTGTAAATAGGTTGACACGTAGTGCTATGAAAAATGTACTTAAGGGTGCTAGTTGGTTTACTGTGATATGATTTTTTGTTTTGCTGTGATATAATGTTTTTGAGGTGGTTATATATGAAAAGAGCATTGGTTTTATCTGGAGGAGGTGCTAAGGGTTCTTATCAGGTTGGTGTATATAAGGCTATTAAGAAACTTGGTATAAAGATTGATATAATTACTGGGACTTCTATTGGGGCTATTAATGGTGCTCTTTTTGTGTCTGGTGGTTATTTGAAGGCTAAGAAGTTATGGGTTACTATATCTACTAATAATTTGTTTGATCAGAAGTTTGATAGTGTTAAGGATTTTCAGAAGGCTTCTTTAGAGATTATTAAGAATAGGGGGCTTAAGTTTGATAAGGCTGAGGCTTTTTTGGGTAAGATTATTTCTGAGGATAGGGTAAGAAAATCTAAAATTGATTATGGTCTTGTTACGGTTAGTCTTAAGAATATGGTTCCTAAGATGCTTACTAAGGAACAGATTCCTAAGGGGATGCTTATTTCTTATATTGTTGCTTCTTCGACTTGCTTTCCTGCTGTTGAGTTAAAGGAGATTGAGGGGGATTATTATATTGATGGTGGTTATTATGATAATTTGCCTATTAATTTAGCTGTTAGTATGGGTGCGGATGAGGTAATTGCGGTTGATCTTTCTGCGGTTGGTGTTAAGAAAAAAGTTAAGGATAAGAATGTTAAGATTGATTATATTAAGAATCGTTGTAAGAATAAGTTTACTCTTGATTTTGATCCTGAGGCTGCGAGGAGAAATATAAGACTTGGTTATAATGATACTATGAAGTATTATAATAAGCTTGATGGAAATGTTTATACTTTTAAGAAGGGACATTTGGATAAGAATTATAATAAGATTAGTGATTATTATATAAAGCTTATAAAGAAGATTTTGCTTTCTGATTATAAGAAGACTAAGATTACTGAGATTCTTACTAATAAGAGGTATCAAAATATATTTCTTAATATAAAACAGGGTAAAAAGATTGATACTGAAATTAATAAGTCTCTTGAGTATCTTGGTGAGCTTTTTGATCTTGATTATGATAAGATTTATAGTATAGAGAGTTATAATAGGTTGCTTATTAAGGAGGCTAAATCTCTTAATTATATAAAACTTGATAAGAAGTTAAAGGGAAAGATGCTTATTGGTTATATATATAATTTATATATGGAGTCTAGTGATAAGGAAAGGGTATATAAGAGGCTTTTTAATATTGCTCTTGTGTTTCAGAAGGATTTTCTTGCTGCTCTTTATTTAATATCTATTTCTAGTAGGTATCCTATTACTCTTAAGAGTAATCAGTTTTTTTGAGGAAATTTTAAGGGAAATTAAAAAATAATTGTAAAGTTATGTCTAATTTTGTTACTTTGCTTGTAAACATTTTAAATATATTATATTCTAGATATGGGAGTGTGATACATATATGATATATCCATCAATAGATAAGCTTCTTTTGCATGTTGATAGTAAGTATCGTTTAGTGCATATAGTAGCTCAAAGGAGTAATGAAATAAAGGAAACTGGTCATTTACAAATGCCAGAGAAGGATTATGTATCTACTAAGAATATAGGTAGAGCTCTTGAAGAGGTTGAAAAGGATTTGATTATTTTGAAGAATAATTAAGTTCTTTTTTTCTTCTTTATTGACAAACGAATGTTTGGTATGGTACTATTTATTTGGTGATAGTTTTGAAAATTGAAAAGTATAAGTTTTTTGGAAATGGTAGGTATCAGGTTGTTATTTCTGGGGACAAGTATGTCATATATGAGGATATTATACTTAAGTATAATATTTTATCTAAGGGTTGTATTTCTAAGGATGAACTTGATCTTTATTTAAAGGATAATTTGTATTATGAGGCTTATTATAAGGCTATTAAATATATTGAGGTTAAACTGAGATCTGAAAGGGAAATTGTTTCTTATTTGAGAAGGTATAAGTATAGTGATGATATTATTTCTTTTGTTATTAATAGGCTTAAGGAATATGGTTATATTAATGAATGTGTATATACTGAGGCTTATATAAATGATCAGATTAATTTTAAGAATGTTGGACCTTTGGTAATTATTAGAGATTTGGAAAAGCTTGGGATAAGTCGTGATGTTATTTATAAATATATTGATAATTATTCTAGGGATGATCAGATTTCTAAGATAAAAAAGTTAGTTTATCGTGATATTCGTTTAAATAGTAATAAGTCTAGTTATGTTCTTAAGAATAAGATTTTTTGTAATTTGATTAATAAAGGTTTTTATAAAGAGGATATTGAATATGTGCTTAGTGATGTTATTTTCGATGATTCTAGTATAAGGGATAAGGAATATGAAAGGATTAAAGCTAAGTTATCTAATAAGTATAGTGGGAGTGAACTTGAGTATAGAGTAAAACAAAAGATGTATCAAAAGGGTTTTAAGGTATGAAAAAAGACTCATTTCGTTTGAAATGGGCCTTTTTTTAATTAGAACTATTACTTGAACTTGTAGCTTGTTTTTTTAGATTGTTCATGTAATTATTATAGGCTTTTCTTAGTTCTTTATCTTCGAATTTTAATCCAGCATCTTCTCTTATGTTTTCTAGTGTTTCGTAGTAAAGTGTTTTATCGTTTTCTAGTTTTTCTTTTACTAGATTTTCTTTGATATCGTCTTTTACTTTTTCTATTTTTGGTTTATCTTTTTCATCTACTTTATAGATTATATGATAACCGTATGTTGTTTTTACTGGGCTAGATGTGTATTTTCCTTTTTTTAGTTTGAATGCTGCGTCGTTAAATTCTTCGACCATGTCTCCGGTTGAGATCCATCCTAGGTCTCCGCCTTTTTTAGCTGTTGCAGAGTCATCTGAGTATTTTTTTGCTAGTTTTTCGAAGTCTTCGCCATCGTCTAATTTTTTAATGATGTTTTCTGCTTCTTTTTTAGCTTCCTTTTCAGCGTTTTCTTTTTCTTCGGTAGTCATATCATCACTAGTATCTGGTGCTATTAGTATGTGTTTTACTTTTATGTCTCCATATACTTTGTCTTTATAGTAATCTTCTATTTCGCTATCTTTTAGTTCTTTACTTATGTATTCGTTTACTGCTTTATCTCTTCGATAAGTTAGTCTAAAGTAATCTTTTACTGCGTCATCATCATCGAATCCGTAGTATGCTAGTAAATCATCATATGAGATGTTATTGCTTTTTGCATTTGATTTTAATTCTTCGACTTGATCGTTTAGATATTCTTTTTCAGCGTCATCTTCTTTATATTTTTTGTTTAGTATTTCTAGGTCTAGAAGATCTATAAATTCTTGTGCTCCATATTTTGTTTTCATTTTACTATATAAGCTGTCTGCGGATACTCCACCATCTTTTAGAGATGCTACTTTTTGTTCGCCATTTTTTAAAGTGGGAATGGCTCCACATCCTACAACTGTTAACATGATTGTTGCAAGAATAAAAATTTTTCCTATGTTTTTCATATATTCTCCTTTCAAGACTACATATATATCATAGCAAAAATCTTAATGCTTGACAATATTTAGGTGTATATATTCACAAATTTTGCTTGTTTCCCATAAAATATTCTAGAAAGTTAAAAAGGAGGAATAAATATGAATTATGTTTCATCATCTGCAATAGTTTTAGTATTGTTTATTTTACTAATCATTATATTAGGAGCTTGGATTTAAGGAGGTGGCTTTAAGTGAATAATCAAACTTGTTGTGAGGAAACAGTCCAAACTACTTCAACTTGTACTAGAAGATCTTCTGGACTTATAATTGCTGTTGTACTTTATATACTTCTTGCAATTATTCTTAGTTCATTTAGATCTTACTAAAAATAAAAGGTTTTTCCTTTTATTTTTATGTGTCTATTTTTTTGAAATGTATGTGAAAATTGTTGACTTTTTACTGTTTATTACATATAATGTTAGAGTCCTAACAAAATGAGGAGATAGGTATGAATGATGTAAATGATATAGGTTTATATTTTAAGATAATTTCTAAGGAGATTAAAGGAATTATTGATAGTAAACTTAAGAATAATGTAACTAGTGTTCAAATGTCTATACTTTGTTTTCTTGATAGTAGGGGTTCTTCTTTGGTTTATCAAAAGGATATAGAGAATCTTTTTCATGTGAGGAGATCTACTATTACGGAGATTATTAATGTTATGGAGAAGAATGATCTTTTAAGGAGAGTTTTTGATCCTTGTGATAAGAGAAAGAGGGTTATTGTTCTTACTGAGACTGGATTTGGTTATGTTAATGAGTTTAAGGATGTTATTAGGGACGTAGAGAGTAATATTTATGATGGTATTACTGATTCTGAAAAGGAAATGCTTATTTTTGTTTTTGAGAAAATGAGTAAAAATATTAAGAAGTTACGGGAGGAAATATGATTAAATTAATTAAGAAACTTACTAAAAAACAGGTTTTTCTTGTTTTGATTAGTATTTTGTTTATTACTTTTCAGGTTTATCTTGATTTGAAGATTCCTGATTATATGAATGAGATTACTAAGTATGTTCAAACTGCTGGTAGTACTGTTAAGGATGTTTTGAAGCCTGGTTCTAAGATGGTTTTATGTGCTTTGGGAAGTCTTATGTCTTCGGTAGTTGTTGGATATTTTGCTGCGTATATTGCTGCGGCTTTTTCTAAGAGACTTAGAAAGGATATTTTTGATAAGGTTGGATCTTTTGGGATGGAGGAGATTAAGAATTTTTCTACTAGTAGTTTAATTACTAGGACTACTAATGATGTTACTCAAGTTGGTCTTCTTATTTCGATGGGTCTTCAGGTTATTATTAAGGCTCCTATTATGGCTATATGGGCTATTACTAAGATTGTTGGAAAGAGTTATGAATGGAGTATTGCTACAGCGGGTGCTATTGTTGTTTTGCTTGCTTTAATACTTGTTCTTGTTCTTATTGCTCTTCCTAAGTTTAAGAAGATTCAGTGGCTTACTGATAATCTTAATAGGATTACTCGTGAGAATTTAACTGGTATAAGGGTGGTTCGTGCTTTTAATGCTGAGTCTTATCAAAAAGATAAGTTTGATAATGCTAATGATGAGCTTACTTCTACTTATAGTTTTACTGCTAAGATAATGGCTTTGATGAGTCCTGTTATGACTTTAATTATGTCTGGGCTTTCATTATCTATATATTTTATTGGTGCATATTTGATTAATGATGCTGGTATGATGGATAAGATAGGTTTGTTTAGTGATATGGTTGTTTTTTCTGCATATGCTATGCAAGTTGTTATGGCTTTTATGATGCTTACTATGATATTTATTCTTTATCCTAGAGCTAGTGTTGCTTCTCGGAGGATTGTTGAGATTCTTGATACTTGTCCTAGTATAAAGGAAGGTTCTTTGGATAAGGGTCCATGTGATTGTAGTCTTGAGTTTAGGAATGTATCGTTTAAGTATCCTGATGCTGAGGAGTATATGCTTAGTGATATATCTTTTAAGGCTAGTAAGGGTGAGACTATTGCATTTATAGGTAGGACTGGATCTGGTAAATCTACTATTGTTAATTTGATTCCTAGGTTATATGATGCTACTTTAGGAGAAGTTTTGGTAGATGGAGTTAATGTAAAGGAATATAAGGAGTCTTGTTTATATGATAAGATTGGTTATATTTCTCAGAAAGCTGTTATGTTTAGAGGTAGTATTCTTGAAAATGTTGGTTTAGGTAAAAAGAATGATAAGAAGGTTTCTAAGGATGCTATTATAAATGCTATAGATATTGCTCAAGGTGAGGATTTTGTTAATAAGCTTGATGGTAAGTATGATTTTCTTCTTGCTGAGGGTGGTACTAATTTGTCTGGCGGACAAAAACAACGTCTTTCTATAGCACGTGCTATTGCTAGAGATCCTGAAATATATATATTTGATGATTCTTTTAGTGCTCTTGATTATAAGACTGATTTTGTTCTTAGGAAGGAACTTAGTAAGCACACTAAGGATAAGATAGTGGTTATTGTTGCTCAAAGAATTGGAACTATTAAGGATGCTGATCAAATATTTGTTATTGAGGATGGTCATGTTGTTGGATCTGGTAAGCATAAGGATCTTCTTAAGAGTTGTGATGTTTATAAGGAGATTGCTTTGTCTCAGCTTGGAAAGGAGGAGGTTTTAAATGACTAATGAAAGTGATTCTAAAAAGGTTAATTTGAAGGGGTCTTTGCTTAAATTATTTAATTATATTAAGGGATATTTGCCTCTTATAATACCTGCACTTTTACTTGCTGTTATTTCTTCTATATTTTCTATTATTGGACCAGATAAGCTTAGTGATATTACTGATGAGATTACTAAGGGTTTGATGACTGGAATTGATTTGGATAAGATTAAGAGTATTGGTATATTTTTGATTGTTATATATTCTCTTGGTGCTATATTTAGTTATATTCAAGGTTTTATAATGGCTATTGTTACTAATAGGTGTGCTAAGAAGCTTAGGGCTGAGATTTCTGATAAGATTAATAGGTTACCTCTTAAGTATTTTGATAAGAATAGTTATGGTGATATTTTATCTAGGGTTACTAATGATGTTGATACTATTGCTCAAAGTCTTAATCAAAGTTTAGGTAATTTAGTTAGTGCTGTTACTTTGTTTGTTGGTGCTCTTATAATGATGTTTGTTACTAATGTTACTATGGCTATTACTGCTATTGTGGCTAGTTTAATTGGTTTTGTTATTATGGGATTTATTTTAAGAAATTCTCAAAAGTATTTTAATGAACAACAAAAACAGCTTGGTTATTTAAATGGTCATATTGAAGAGGTTTATAGTGGTCATAATATTGTTAAAGTATATAATGCTATGGATGAGGAAAGGGATAAGTTTGATAAGATAAATGACGATCTTTATAAGAGTAATAGAAAGAGTCAGTTTTTATCTGGACTTATGCCTCCGATTATGAGTTTTATTGGTAATTTTGGATATGTTGCAGTTTGTGTAGTTGGTGCAATCCTTGTTATTGATAATAAGATTACTTTTGGGGTAATAGTTGCTTTTATGATCTATATTAGGTTATTTACTAATCCTCTTACTCAAATAGCTCAGGCTTTTACTTCTCTTCAATCTACTGGTGCTGCTTCAGATAGGGTATTTTCTTTTCTAGATGAAGAGGAAATGGTAAAGGAAAATAGTTCTAAGGTTTTAAAAAGAGAAGATGCTAAGGGTAATATTGGGTTTAAGAATATTGAATTTGGTTATGATGATGATAAGGTTATAATTAAAAACTTTTCTGCTAAGGCAAAGGCTGGTAATAAGGTTGCAATAGTGGGACCTACTGGGGCTGGTAAGACTACTATGGTTAATTTGCTTATGAAGTTTTATGATATTAAAAAGGGAGATATTATTATAGATGGTATTTCAGTTCATGATTTAACAAGGGAAAATGTTCATGACTTGTTTACTATGGTTTTACAAGATACTTGGGTATTTAATGGTACTATAAATGAGAATATTAAATATAATAATACTAGTATAGATGATTCTAAGGTTAAGGAAGTATGTAAGATTGTTGGCCTTGATCATTATATTAAGTCTTTACCTAAGGGATATGACACTGTTTTAAATGAGGTTGAGTCTTTGTCTTCGGGACAAAAACAATTACTTACTATAGCACGTGCTATGCTTGAGGATAAACCTTTTCTTATTTTGGATGAGGCTACTAGTAGTGTTGATACTAGAACTGAGGAACTTGTACAGGATGCTATGGATAAGTTAACTAAGGGAAAGACTTCGTTTATAATTGCTCATCGTTTATCTACTATTAAAAATGCTGATTTAATTCTTGTTATGAGAGATGGTAATATTATTGAACAAGGAAATCATGATGAGCTTCTTAAGTTAAATGGCTTTTATGCTGATTTATATAATTCTCAGTTTCAAAAAGTGTAACTATTCAGACCTATAATTCAAAAAAAATAAGAAAGTAGTATAAATATGC
>CAVFIB010000033.1:0-11236 GCA_963622385.1 Bacteroidaceae bacterium
GCATATTTATACTACTTTCTTATTTTTTTTGAATTATAGGTCTGAATAGTTACACAAAATATCACTCATTCAAAGACATAACATCTCTCTCAATAAGAGACAAAACATCAAAAAACTCTTCCTCACTAGAACAATTAGTAATCATACTTTTATACTTCTTCACACTAGGAATACCCTTTATATACCAAAGAGCATGCATTCGAATTTCTAAAAGAGCAACCTTCTCATTATTATATTTCTTTAAAAGCAAATAATGCTTCTTTATCATATTAATCTTATCAATAAAACTAGGTAAAGGTATAATTTTTCCATTTTCAATATATGAAACGCACTCCTTAATAAACCAAGGATTACCTAAAGTAGCACGTCCTATCATAACAGCATCCACTCCTGTTTCATCAAGCATCCTCTTAGCATCATAAATAGTTTTAATATCGCCATTCCCAATAACAGGAATAGAAACAGATTCTTTTACTCTTTTTATAATACCCCAATCAGCATTACCACTATAACCCTGCGCCCTAGTCCTACCATGAATAGCAATAGCACTAGCACCAGCTTCCTCACACTTCTTAGCAACCTCACAAGCATTTATCGAAGTATTATCCCATCCACTACGAATCTTAACAGTAACAGGAATCTCAACTGCAGAAACAACTGAAGAAACAATCTCACCAATCTTATCAGGCTCTTTTAAAAGAGCACTACCAGCTTGACTCTTTAAAGCAATTTTAGGAACAGGACACCCCATATTAATATCAATAATATCAGGATGATAATTATCCTCAATATACTTAGCAGCCTTAACAAAAGAAGAAACATCATTACCAAAAATTTGAATACTAATAGGACGTTCTTCCTCACTAAAATTAATTAGATCAATAGTCTTAGAACTACCATAAACAATACCCATAGAACTAACCATTTCAGAATATATAAGACCCGCTCCCATTTCCTTAATTATAGTCCTAAAACTAATATTAGAAACCCCAGCCATCGGAGCAAAAACAATTCTATTCTTTATTTCAACATTACCAATCTTAAACATACCTAAACTCCTTAAATAGAAAAAAGAGGATTATTCCTCTTCATCTAGAACAGCTTCCTTTAAAGCTTCTTTATCCATCTTAGAATAACCCTTAATACCCTTTTCCTTAGCTATTTCCTTAAGCTCATCAAGAGTCAACTCAGTAGATTCATTACCCTCTTCTTCCATCATATGACCATGTTCCACCAAATACTCAATTTGTTCTTTAGTAAGAGTTTCATACTTAGCAAGATTAGTAGCAATCAAATCAAGAAGATCTTTATTATCCTTAAGAATTTTTTCAGTCTTAGCATAACATTCATCTATAATCTTTCTAATTTGTTGATCAATCTCAAATGCAACTTGATCAGAGAAATTACGAGACTTATTATAATCCCTACCAAGGAATACACTAGATTCACTTTGTTCAAGTTGAACAGGACCAAGTTCACTCATACCATATTCACACACCATAGCACGAGCAATCTTAGTAGCACGTTCAATATCATTTTCTGCACCAGTAGTTATATCATCAAAAATAAGTTGTTCTGCAACACGACCAGCCAAGAATGTACAAATAGTTTCAGTAAGTTCATTCTTAGTAGTATGCATTTTTTCCTCTTCACTTTGAATATTAGTATAACCACCAGCCATACCACGAGGAATAATTGTAACCTTTTGAACAATATTAGAATTTTCTTGTTTCATACCAGCAACAACATGTCCAGCCTCATGATAAGCAGTAATTTTCTTATCCTTTTCACTAACTTTTCTACTCTTTTTAGCAGGACCCATCAACACACGATCATGAGCCTCATCAATCTCACTCATAGTAATTTCAGTCTTATCACGCCTAACAGCAAGAAGAGCAGCCTCATTAAGTAAATTTTCAAGATCAGCACCACTAAAACCAGAAGTCCTATTAGCAAGATATTTCAAAGTAACATCCTTAGCCAAAATCTTATTCTTAGCATGTACCTTTAATATAGCTTCTCTTTCTCCAACATCAGGTAAAGACACAGTAACTTGTCTATCAAATCTACCAGGTCTAAGAAGAGCAGGATCAAGTACATCAGGTCTATTAGTCGCAGCAATAATTATTATACCTTCATTAGCACCAAAACCATCCATTTCAGTAAGAAGTTGATTAAGAGTTTGTTCTCTTTCATCATGACCTCCACCAAGTCCAGTACCACGTTGGCGACCAACAGCATCAATCTCATCAATAAATATCAAACATGGAGCAGTCTGCTTAGCTTGCT
Organism: Bacteroidaceae bacterium; assembly: GCA_963622385.1. Taxonomy (GTDB): domain Bacteria; phylum Bacillota_I; class Bacilli_A; order RF39; family UBA660; genus UMGS1449. The sequence continues at coordinate 2,290 of CAVFIB010000033.1, forward strand.
TAAACATATCACGAACACGACTAGCACCAACACCAACAAATAATTCCACAAAATCAGAACCACTTATATAATAGAAAGGTACATTAGCCTCACCAGCAACAGCACGAGCAAGTAAAGTCTTACCAGTTCCTGGAGGACCAACTAAAAGCACACCTTTAGGTATCCTAGCACCAAGTTTTTGAAACTTCTTAGGATTCTTTAAGAAATCAATAAGTTCCTTAACCTCATACTTTTCTTCAACAAGACCAGCAACATTATCAAAAGTAACCTTATCCTTATCAGAATGAAGCTTAGCACGACTCTTACCAAAATCAAACGACTTATTAGCACCACCAACTTGTCTAGTAAGAAAATAAAATGCAAAACCAATCAAAAGTACAAAAGGTAAGAAATTAATAATAACCTTCAAAATAGAAGTTCCCTCAGGATCCTTATTAACATTAACCTTTAAATTATTATCATTACTAACAGAAAGTATCTCAGAAACAATACTATCAGAATAAGGAACCCTTAAACTAAACTCTTCATTACTCTTGTATCCCTCAAGCTTTCCAGTAACCTCATATATAGCAGAAGTTTGTTTAGGAGTTATAGTAAGTTCAGTAACCTTTCCACCACTTAAATCTTTCATAAACTCATCATAAGTTAAACTATTTTCCTTACCACCAATAGAATTTAGTATTAAAAATATAGCAATAAAGAAACAAAAAATTAACCCATATGATATAAAATTCTTCTTATTATCTCTTTTCAACATAATTCCTCCTTCTTAATAATACCTTAGTATTATATCACACTTTTCATCCTTTTGAACATCAAACTTAGATTTTTTAAGACCAGGAAGCCAAACTATCTTATCAGTAGAATCTACAACCACCGGCCACAAATCTCTTTGACTCAAAGGAACCTTACTATCAATAAAAATATCCTTTATCTTTTTAGAACCATTAAGCCCCTTCACCCTCATCTTATCACCAGATTTCCTAGTCCTAACATGAAGAGGAAGCACAACATCATTACTATTAAGTCTACAATAATTATTACTATTAGAAAAGCACTCATCAATAACCCTTATATTCTTACCATTCGGTAAATTAGCATAATCAGAAAGCTCAATCTCATAACTATCAATCTGTTCAGTTTCCCTCTTAAAATAAATCTTGTCATAACTCTTAATAACCTTAACAGCATTAGGTAAATAAATACTACTATTAGCACGATTAGAATAAACCAAAGACTTAATCAAATCAGTATGAACATCAGAAATAAGAATCATATCATCTTCATAATAACCCTCAAGCAGTTTATTAATAAGTTTACTTTGAATAACACTATCAAGTCCCTTAAACTTAACTACATCAATATAATTATCATTATACAAAGTCCTAGCACTCTCATCAGTTACCATAGACAAATAATTATCACACTCAAACAAAATCTCACTATACTTAAGAAATTTCAAATGAACATTCTTATCCTCACTTTTAAGAAAAGGAAGAACCTCCTTACGATACCTATTACGAGTATACTTATCAGAAAAATTAGACTTATCAACAGCATACTCAATACCATTATCCTTATCATAATTAAGAAGTTCCTCTTTAGTAACATATACCAAAGGTCTTACAATAGAATAATCATCATGAACAGAAATCTTCTTAAAACCAGCATACCCACCAAGAGTAGAGCCCCTAACTATCCTCATAAGAACAGTTTCCATCAAATCATCCCCATGATGAGCAGTCATCAAATACTTAGCATTATACTTATGAACAAGCTCCTCAAAAAAATTATATCTAAAATTCCTAGCCTCATTATGAAAATTATCATCACCATAATTATTAATAATCATCTTTTCAAAAATAACACCATTCAAAGAACAAAACTTCTCAAGCCACACCATCTCATCATCACTTTCAGCACGCAACTTATGATTAACATGGGCACAAATAATAGAAAGATTTAGTCTTTTTCTAAGCTTAAGAAGTAAATCCATAAGAGCCATAGAATCCGGTCCTCCTGAACATCCCAAAACAATAACATCATCTTTCTCTAATAAACTAAGTAAAAACTTATTTACATCTTTCAAAACAATCACCACTCATTAAAAACATATATTACATCAAAGTACAAAAATAATCAATAGAAAATAATAACACTAAGTTATTACTTCATTCTAATAATATATTCATTGTCCCCAGAATACAAAAACTTCTCCCTAGCATACTTAGCAACATATACAGGATCCTTAAGTTTCTTTACCTCAGATTTTAAAACTTCTTCCTCTTCTTTTAAATTATCTAATTTAACATTAAGTTCCTTATTTTCATTTTTCATAACATGAACATCTTTTAAAATAGTACCAACAGAATATAAAACATAAGCATTTATAGAAAAACAAAAAATAGTAACCAATATTATACGCTTTACCCTTTTTTTTCTAAGTTTCTTAGAACTTTTCTTTGCCATGATTTATTCACCGCCTTACACTATCTCATATTAAATGATAACAAATTAATTTTTAAAATTCAATAAAGACGACAAAAAAAGAATATACTTGACACTATAAGTGTCTAAATACATTCCTAGATAAACAAAAACCAAATATAAAAAATAAAAATAAATAAATATGTAAAACACAATAATTAATAAAAAGCATACCCATAAAAAACAAAAACATCATCACAAAACTAAAAATAACATTAAAAATAACCTTATACCTAGAATACACTAAGTATCTTTTAAAAAACTTAAATAAAAAGCAGTAAACAAACCCCCATATAAAAGAAAACAAAAAAGAAAAAATCTGTTCATTGAGCATCATTTAAAAAGCTTATCAAACAAAGAACTCTTTGTCCCCTTTTTTACATTGTCAAAATAAGCAAAACTATCAACATTACCCTTAATAGAAACAATACCATCCTTAGTGTCAAGACGAACTATCTCAAGACCATTACCCTTAATAGCCAAATAACCCATGCTAGTATCAAGTAAAAATTCCTCTTCATCAAAACTTTCAATCTTATTTACTCCAGTAATATAAACAAGTTTTCTTTCATTAACACTAATACCATGATTATAACTAATATTTTCTGCAAATTTATCCATATCTTCTCCTCCTAACAAATTTTATGCAAAAAGAAAAAATATATACAAAAAAACACCTCATCGGTGTTAATTCCTATTCCTCAGCAGTATTATATGCTTCTAAAATAGCTTCTTCAAATAATGCACGTGTTTCAGGATTGATTGGATGTGCTATATCACGATAATCCCCAGTTGGAGTCTTTCTACTTGGCATAGCTATAAATAATCCATCTTCACCTTCAATGATACGAATATCATGAATTGCAAAACAGTCATCAATTAGAACTGATGCAATTCCCTTCATGCGAGATCCTTCCTTTTCAATTTTACGTACACTTACTGATGTAATTTTCATCGACAATCCTCCTTTTTAAAAGCAAACCGCTTCTACTACAATTTTATATTAATAAAGCAACAAAAGTCAATAGATTTACCAATATTTTAAACGAAAATATCTATAATGTACCTATAACAATAATAATCTACAAACACAAAAAAACTAACAATTATCTAAATACCGATTTCCAAAACACCAATAAGAACATCAGAATAAGAAAAAGATCTAATCAAATCACCAGTATCAATAGTAAACACAAATTTATAACAATGAACAATAGTGCCAGAAAACTCTTCAATTTGATTTCTACTACCATTATACCTAAACATAACCTCTTTTCCAAGAAATTTACTTACCCTTTCTCTAACCAAATCAATCATCTAGGATACCCCACATACATAGTACCATTAGTAATAATACCCCCTATACCATCCTTACCATACTTAGTTCTAGACAAAATCTTCATCAAATCAATAGGTTCATTCTTATTAGATAAACATATAGAAGACGCAATAATCGCAGGATCAAGAGCATGAATATTAATCCTTCTAGGACTAGAAGCAAAATTAGAACCAGCCTTAATAAGCTCCTCATAATCAGACTGACAAGCACCAGCAACTATAATAAGCTTTTCATGATCCTTTTCATATTCCCTAGCAGCCTTAACAGCCTTAATAAAATTCTTACTATTCTTATACTTAGAAATCTCTTTATAATCCCCATCACTACCATCATAATAAGCATCATGACCAGTAATAACAAGAACATCCGGATTTATATCATTAAGATAATCCTTAATCTTTAAATAAACTCTCTCCTCAGAACTAACAACACCATAACAATAAATATTCATATCCTTATAAAACTTTATACATCTATTAAGATAATCCTTATCAGCATCAATATGAAGAACTTTTCCAGGAAGATAAAAATAATGATCTCTATTAAGATCCAAAGTATCACTCATATTATCAAACAAATTCCTATCATCCTTATATAACTCTTCCTTACACTCCTTACAAATAACCAAATCATCCAAAGGTGCATCCGCAAGAAGTCTTACATTAACACCCTCTAAAATAGCTATATCACCAGTAAGTTCCTTAACTTTAAAAACCATATCATTATTATAAGAACTCCTAGTAACATAATCACCAACATTAAAAAGCATATGATTACCTCCTACTAATCATATGCTAAGTTCATTAGAAATTTCACAAAAAATATTAACATCAAGCTCTTCAGCACGTACACTTAAATCAAATCCATGCCTATCAAGAACCCTAGAAATAATATCCAAATCATAACCCCTTAAATTATTCCTAAGAGTCTTTCTCTTAAACCTAAAACTATCATAAACAAATTTATAAAACAAAGACCTATCACGAAGAAAAAGCCTTTCCTTAGGATAAAAAGACACAATAACACTATCAACATTAGGTATAGGATAAAAACTATTTCTACTAACAATAAATTCCCTTTTAACAACAAAATTATAATTAAGAAAAACAGTAAAAGAACCATAATCCCTAGTACCAGTTCTAGCACAAAACCTATCCCCAACCTCCTTTTGAACCATTATCCTAATAAGGTCAAAAGAAACATCCAAATCAATAATCCTTTCAATAATCGGAGTAGTAATATAATAAGGTAAATTAGCAACAAGATACAAATAATCATAAGAAAAAGCACCCAAATCACTTAAAACATCTCTCTTTAAAAAATCATCAAAAATAATATCAACATTATCATAATTACTAGTATTCAACAAAAGCCTTTCCTTAACATCTAAATCTATCTCATATCCCAAAACATAATCAAATTTCTCACACAAAAACTTAGTAAGCCTACCATCACCACATCCAACCTCAATAACTAAAGAATTAGGCTTAACATCAATATCAGAAACAATCTTTCTAACAACATTAGTATCAACTAAAAAATTCTGACCATATTTCTTCTTAAAATTAAAACTATTCATAATGAATCACCACCATCATTTTAACAAAATAAAAAGAATAAGGCAATCACTCTTCCTTACTCTTAGAAACCTTCTTAGATTTTTTCTCAACTACTACTTCATTATCATCAGCAGAGGCAACTTCATCCTTCACGTTATTTTCTTTAACTACTACCTGTTTCTTCTTATTAACAATATCACAAATTAATAAAAGAACATTAGCACCACCTATCATATAAAGCATAGCTTGTATAGCAGCCAAATTATCAGCAAAATAAGCAGGATTAAAATTAATACCATATCTATAATATAAAATCATATTCTTATCAAACATTGCTCTTAAACAAACAACAATTATAAAAATAAATACAAATACAGATACAAAATTAAATAATAAATTATCCTTTACAAACCTGCTTCTAGTGATCAAAGTAATCAGAAATACGAGTAAAACAAACGCAAATGGAATAAACACATCAACCGCATCAGTCAAAGGTTTTTCAAGTCTTCCATAAGTAGTCATAATCCCATAAAACACAAGACCAAAAGCTGCAATAAATAAAATATACTTAAAAAATCCAAAAAAACCACTTAATATTTTTTTCATTAGCTATTACCTCCATATTCACTCACATACCAATCTGCTATATTATCAAGAAGAGAAGCAATAAGCTTATAATTATCAACAGTAAGATCATACTCATTTTGAAGCTTATTATATATAGTACCACGAGTAATATCAGTAACAAAACCATACGAACTATTACCAAGTTGAGAATGTACTAAATAATCAGAAATATCAATAATGTTTTCCCTCTTTTCATCTGCAAGCTCCTTAGTTTCAGCAAAAGACTTACCACCATCTATATTCTTATATATCATAGATATATTATATGGAATATTAAAAACACACTTACTATTATATTCCTTAAGAACCTCATTATTAGCATTATAAATATCAAGAGTAGTTATAGACTCTTTAGTATCAAACTTAGCAAAAGTTCCTTTATTAAGAGAACTTACACAAGACTCATAATACTCATAAATAGGCTTAGCAGTAGTACTATACCTAGCACTCTTATAATTAACAGATTTCATCTTCTTATCAACCTTTTTAAGCATCTTCTTATAATTATTATAATCATTATTTTTAGTATAATCTACACTATAAGAATAAGACACTTCCTTATAATGATAAAAATTAGATATCAACAAAAACGACATTAAAGCCAAGCATATAACAAGAACACTATTCGCAAGAATAGTTAAAAACTCAGTAACAACCTCTTTCATTCATATTCCTCCTTAAACATTTATATTAATCTTAAATTTAAAATTAGAATCCTTACCTAAAGTCAAGCTCCACAACTTAATACTATATTTACTAGTAGTATTACTAGGACAATTAGTATCATATAAACTAAGTTCCCTAATATTACCTAAATTACCCTCCTGAACAACAACATTATCCTTATATAAAGCATAACTAATCTTGGTCATATCAATATTCTTATTATCAAAATCAAGAGCAAATAAACTAACAGAATAATTCAAACTAACAGAATTCTTATTACTAACAGAAAAATCATAAGAATATGCCTTTTCCATACTATTATACTTATCAAAAGATGGTATAACTCCACCATAATCACTATTAGAATGAACCACAAACAAGTCATATTTAACAGTAGTAACATGCCTCTTATCAGATAAATTCTTATCTAAATAAGCAAATCCAAAAAAGATAGAAAATATAGAAAGTAATATCAAAAGTACAGATAAAAATATCAAAAATCCAGTTCTGCGTTTCCTTGCACTATCATTCTCATAAATAATATCAGAAGTCCCAAGTTTACTATGGAGTTCCTCATCTTTAACTTTTTCTTGAAACATCATATCATCAATAGAAACGTCAAAATCACTCTTCTTCTTCATCCTTAACCACCTCATTAAGCTTCTTCCTAGCATCCTTAGTACGTTCATCATCTAAAGTAACTTTTTTTCTTTTTTTAACAACCATCTTAAACATCCTCATAATATCATAAATAACAACACCTAAACATGGAAGAATAACTGCAACAATCCAACCAGTTTTACTAACTAAAAATTGTTGAATATACCCAGCCTTAGGAATTTTCAAAAGAACCTTACCAAGAACATTCTTACCAGAAGTTATCTCACTATCTGCAGTATTATTATTATCCCCTTTTGTCTTATAAGAATACTCATCATTAACCTTAAAAACCTCTTGAACACGATGAGTTATAGTAATACCTCCATTCTTTTCAGAAATAAAAGTAATTACATCCCCAGTATTATATTTATTTTGATCTTCCTTATAAGTAATAACAATATCCCCAGCCTTTATTGTAGGATACATACTTTGAGTAAGAATAGTATAAAAGTTAACCCTTACATCACCAAGCTTATCATTATTAGCAAGAACATTTACCCTAACAATATAAGCTAAAATCAAAATAATCAAAAGAACTAATACAACAAATATTGCAGAAGAAATAATCTTCAAAATTCTATTAATTACATTTTTCACACTAACCAATCCTTTCTACACATAATAAGCATTAACAGCAATTCTACAACCAAAAGACAAAGGATTTTCAGAAACACTAGCAGAAGAAGAAAGCCACATCCTAAAAACATAATTACCTAAAAATTCACTAGATACCTTCTTCTTGTAAATAACTTTACCACCAGGACGATACTCACTATCAGGTAAATCACTAAAATTACTTACTTTATTTCCTGTAACAGAAGCAGCTCTACCATTTTCAGTTAAATAAACCCTTACATCCTTTTGACTAATAGTATTACCAGAACTAGGCAATAAAGAAATTTCATAAACAATACTACCCTTTTTCTTCTTTAATAATGAAGAAATAGAAAAATCAAAAAATTCCTTATCACCATTAAGATTCATTCCAACATCATCCGAAGTAGGATAAACATTCTTCATATTAATATAATTAGAACCTTCATTAAAAGAAAACATAACAGATCCAACAGTAGAATCTATACCACCACCATTAGAAGGCTTATTATCTTTATTATCTTTATTATCTTTATTATCTTTATTATCCTTATTACCACCTTTATTATTTCCATTATTGTCATCCTTATTATTATCTTTATTATCATCCTTATTATTATCTTTATTATCATCCTTATCCTTAACAGTAACATCAATACCTACATCAATCAAATTGCCCTTACCACCATTATCATAAGTATTAAAAACTGCAAAAGATATAGAAGATACTAAAAAAATTAAACATATTAAAAACAATAATATTAAAAAGAAATATCTCCTATCCTCTTCATCCTTAACAGTCAAAACATCATCAGCAACCTGATCAGCCACTATTCTCTCTTGGAGAGAGAACTTTTCCTTATCTTCCTTCACATAATCACCTACTATTATACTTATACTAATATACTACCACAAAAAGCAAAAATTTAAAAGAAGAAAAATAACAAAAAAACTATCTTGTGTGACTTTTAAGTAAAAATGTTACATGTTTGCGAAGCAATTTCAAGTAAAAATG
>CAVFIB010000034.1:0-11186 GCA_963622385.1 Bacteroidaceae bacterium
AAAGACTAGATAAATAAATTTTTACTTATTATCTAGTCTGAACTGTAACAAAAATACTAAAAAATCTGTTACTACTCACAGCCTAATTATAGTAATCATGGTACAAATAACAATATAAATATTTGAAACTTAAACCCGGGAATTTATACTTACTATACATACTTTTGGTAGAGATGATAAATGGAATATTCATATTCATTGTTTGTTAAGTGAATTTGCTTTAGGGCAAAATATTGAAAAAAAAATTAGATTTTATACCCTTTGCCATGCTTAGAAAAAGATTCCAAAAAATACTTTTAGATTTATTAGAAAATGATATTGAAAAAGATAAATTTAAAAAGATTAAAAATGAAATATATTCAAAATACAATAATGGTTTTTATGTAAGAGCTAAGAAAAGTGAATTTCCTTATTTTAAGATATTGTGGTAGACCTTGCTTTGCTTCTTATCGTATAATGAACTTACAAGATGATTATATTTCATTTTGGTATCAAAGACATGAAGATGATAAATTTGTTGTTGAAAAAATTCACATTTTTGAATTCATTGCAAGACTCATAAGACATATACCAGAACCTCAGTTTAAAACTATTAGATATTATGGTTTTTATTCCTCTCACAAAAATAAACTATATGAGAAATGCCAAAAATTAATTGGCAAAGCAAAACTACCATTTTATAAATCTTTAAACAAGTGGCAAATGTTATTAATATCTACATTTGATAAAAATCCTTTAACTTGTGATATATGTGGAAATGCTATGAAATATGAATGTGGATTCACATAGAAAGAAGGTTTGTTATGAAATTAAAGAATAAAAAAATATTAAATTTATCTGCCCAGTTTGCAAAACTATAGAAAAAATACCTAATTCTATATAGGAGTTAAAGGTAAAATATATAAATATGACAAATGGTTTTTAATTGTATTTATTTTCTAATTTTAAAAAGAATTAGACTGTTTTTATTGGGTCTAATTCTTTATTTTGTCTTTTTATTACTAACCAAGCACTTTCCTATAAGAGAACAAATCATTTCTTTAAAATAGCACTTCCTATTTTTTCAGAAACTTTTATTCCATCTAGGGCCGAAGTAGTTATTCCCCCAGCATATCCTGCACCTTCTCCACATGGATAAATTCCTTTTATATTAGACTCTAAGTTTTCATCCCTTATTATTCTTACAGGAGAAGAACTTCTTGATTCAACTCCAAGTACATATGCATCCTTAAAACCAGGTATCTTCTTATCAAAATTATCTATTGCCTCGATTAATTCTTGTTTTATATCTTCTGAAAACAAGTTATGCAAATTAGCACTTTTATACTTTCCTTTTATAAAAGATAAACCTTGCTTAATATTTGATAATCTATTTTCCTTAAAATCCTTATACTTTTGAACTGGAATTAACCCATCTCCAAGTTTATAACTCTCCTCTTCTAAAAACTCTTGAAACATCATCCCATCAAAGATACCCTCTCCAAAGTCTTCACAAGTCGTAGTAGTTATAATAGCACTATTTGAATAACCACTATCTCTATTATAATTACTCATTCCATTTACTACTAATCTGTTTCTTTCACTACTTGCATTTACTACATAACCACCAGGACACATACAAAACGAATAAACCCCTCTTTTCTTAGTATTATATGTTAATTTATAGTTAGCATGTCCAAGTAACTTATAATTTTCTCCATATTGATTCTTATCTATTAACCCCTGAGGATGAACTATTCTTAAACCTACTGCAAACGGTTTTTGACTCATATCAAGTCCCTTACTATATAACATTTTAAAAGTATCTCTAGCACTATGCCCTATCGCTAAAATTAAAGTATCACACTCTATCTTATCTTTATCATTTAAAATAATACCAGTTACTTTATTATCCTCTATGGTTATATCTGTTAAAGTTGTATTAAATTTAAAAGTTCCACCCATCTCTATTATTTTATTTCTCATATTAACTACTACTTTTCTTAATAAATCTGTTCCTATATGAGGATTATGTATATACATTATCTCCTTTGGAGCTCCGCAACTAATAAATATCTCAAAAACCTTCTTCATTCTATAATCTTTATCTTTAACTAAAGTATTTAACTTACCATCCGAAAAAGTACCAGCACCACCTTCTCCAAACTGAACATTTGAATTTATATTTAAATTATTAGTTTTCCAAAACTCATCAACACTTTTTACTCTTTCTTCTACTTGTTCTCCTCTTTCAATAACAAGAGGTTTATAACCAGCCTCTGCAAGCATATATGCTGAAAATAACCCAGCAGGACCACTTCCTATTATTACTGGTTTTATATCACTATTTTTCTTTAAAACATACTTATATCCTTCATTCGGAGTTATAAATATATCCTTATCCTTTATTCTTGATAAGATCCTCTCTTCTTTAAAAGTCTTAACATCAATCTCATAAACATAAAATATATTATTTTTATCTCTCGCATCTATTCCCTTTTTACTTATCTTTAAATCCAAAATATCATTCTTATCAATATGTAACCTTTTTGAAATTTTATATTTAATAAACTCAGTATTATCCTTATCTGGACTTATCCTTAACTGTCTTATTCTTATCATAAATTACCTCCAGCTAAAAGTCCCGTTATAAAAGCAAAAGCAAGATTATATCCACCACAATCACCCGCTACATCAAGAACTTCTCCTGTTATATATAAACCATCAATTATTTTAGATTCCATAGTATCTAAATCTATCTCATCTAAAGACACTCCACCTACACATACCTGAGAACTATTATAATCTCCCAAAGAATGAATATTAAATTTAAAACTTGTCAAATAACTAATTAAATTTTTCTTCTTGGCAAAACTTAATTCATCAAATGACATATTCTTATCAATACGACACAATAATAAAATAAGAGATACTAATTTATAATTCAAAAACCCTTCTAAAACAAAATATATACTTTTATTTTTAAACTTATCAAAATAACTACTAGGATCATCACAAAAGGGCATAAAATTTATTCTTATCTGATAACTACTTAAATCTCCTCTTATAAGGTTACTTAAATTAAATACACATATACCACTTATACCATCTTTTGTAGCCTGCATCTCACCAGATTCTTGTTTTATTAAATTATTATTCTTATATAAAGATAAAGTAACCATGCTTCTTACACCATTCCACTTTTCATAATAATTATCTTTTCCTATTAACTTTACAAGCCCAGGAGATATTTCATTTATAGTATGCCCAAGTCTTTCAAGTAAAGAATACATATTACCATCTGATCCTGTCTTTGGATAAGCCTTAGAACCAGAGCTAACAATTACCTTATCACAAATTATTATTTCATCACCACACGAAATATAAAACTTATTTTTATCCTTCTTTATATCATTAACATAAGATAAAGTCCTTACCTTTATATTTAATCTTTCAAGTTCATAACAAAAAATATCCCTTATAGAAGAAGCCTGATTTGAATACGGATAATAATAACCATTATTCACTCTTGGAACTATCCCTAAAGAAGTAATATAAGATAAAAACATATCCTTATTCTTTTGATTTATTATATTTTTTAAAAATTCCTTATCACTCGAATAATAATGATTAATATTAAAATTATCATTAAAATAATTACAACGACCATTACCTGTTATTAATAATTTTTTTAAAACCTTATCATTTCTTTCAAGAATCATTACATCATGACCATCCCTTTTAGCAGTTAAAGCCGCTACAACCCCAGAAGAGCCTCCTCCTATTACTACAACCTTCATTTTATTACTCCTCTCTCAAAACCCCTATTACTAAAGTATTTTTATACGATCCATCATAACCAGACTCTACATTACATGTCTGAAGTATCATTATTTTTGAATTATCATTAAGACTAATACCAGTATTATAGATTGATTTATTCTTAAGCTTATTTATATGTTCTAAATACGTAAGTCCATTATAATTATCCAAATTCACATAATCAAAATCCTCACTTTCTACATATACTGAAAAAATATCATATATATATTTCTTATCACTATAAAAATAAAAATAAGGATGCTTTTGATAATAACTCTTTTTTATATACTTATCAAGATATGTAAAAGGAAGCTTATTACCCCTAGTAGAATTATGTCCATAAATTAATATCTTCTTATCGTCTAAACTATTTCTATAATCCATGAATACCGATCCTAATTTACTTTCTTTTTTTGATATATCATGATTTAAATAAAACTCATTGTCATTATGTTTAACTATAACAGTTTTAAAAACATCTGGTATCTCTAATACTCCCACTACCTCATCATTATTGTATTCATCCTTCAAAGAAGTTACTAAGTTGTCTTGTTTTGTATCTATCTCTTTTGAAAAATTAAAATAAGAAAGACTAAAAAAAATAAAAAATGATATAACAAACGAAATAGAAAAATATATAAAGAATTTTTTCATAAATACCTCCGAAACTTGCCTTTATTTTAACACAAACACGTAGAATCAATCAAGATAATATATTTACTTTAATTTCATATCATTAATTAGGTGATTAAATGCTAAAGAACAAGAGATTACTCCTTTTTATAACTATGCTTGTTTTAATGATAATTGGACTTATCATGATTTATTCTGCATCCTATATATGGGCATCATATAAATTTGGTGATAGTTTAAAATACGTAAAACAACAAGGAATTTTCATAATTATAGGAATAGCATTATCATATATTATCTTAAAACTAGATAATAACTTTTTTTATAAACATTCAAAAAAATTCCTAATTGGATCATTCATTTTACTAATTCTTGTTTTAATACCAGGAATTGGAGTAATCAGAAATGGATCAAGAAGTTGGTTCGGAATAGGATCATTCGGAGTCCAACCAAGTGAAGCAATGAAACTAGCCCTTATAATATCATGTTCTAAGTATTTAGGTAATAAAAATAAAATTAATAAATCCCTAAAAGATATATGGAAAGTTCTAGCTCTTACAGGACTTGCTTTTCTTCTTATAATGCTTGAACCAGATTTCGGTACTGGAGTAATACTAGTTATGACAATTGTTGCACTTTTATTTATATCAGGATTAAAAAGTAAATACTTTAAAATCTTTATGATTATAGGAGTCATAGGAGCAACAATCCTTATAATACTTGCACCATATAGATTAGACAGAATAACCTCTTTCATTAATCCATGGAAAGATCCCTTAGGAAGCGGTTTTCAAATAATACAAAGTCTATTCGCCATAGGACCCGGAGGACTATTAGGATTCGGATTCCTTAATTCAAGACAAAAACACTTCTATTTACCAGAACCTCAGACAGATTTCATATTCTCAGTTATATGTGAAGAATTCGGTATAATCGGAGCATTAATCCTTATAATGCTTTTCACATTACTCATCACTTTAATAATTAAACTCGCTTTAGAACAAAACAACTTATTCAAAAAATATGTAATATTCACCCTTGGTTTCCAAATGATATTTCAAACAATACTTAACCTATCAGTAGTTATAGGACTTATTCCTGTAACTGGAGTTACACTTCCCTTTATATCTTATGGTGGTAGTAGTTTACTAATTTCAATTATAAGTATTAGTATTATACTTAATTTAACAAAGAAAAAACATTAACATATCATACGATACATTAATGTTTTTATTTTAATTATTTTTTAACACTCTAACAGGAAGTACTACTGATGAAACTGATAATACTAACATAAGTAATATTTCTATTAAATTAGAATCATTTTGATTATCAATTCCAGTTTTAGGAGGTAGTATTTCTATATTAGTTTTACTTACTGGACCCTTCTTTTCATCTTCTTTTAATGTATTAATTATATTATAACCATCATAAGAAGTTATATAACCTTTTACTTTAAGTTCTTCTAGAGTATAAATTATTTCTTTTCCATCTTTATACTTATCTAAATTACTTAATATAAACATCCAATTATTATCCTTTGTAAGAGTTATTTGTGTAAATAAATTACCATTTGCAAACACATTTACATTAATAAAGTTAGGCCTTTTATTAGACTTATTATTCTTATCTAACCAAGTCTTAGCAACTTTTAGATCTCTTTTCTCTACTTCATGTGTGTTTGTTATAGTAGTACTTAATTCCTTAGTTTCTTTTGTAGTTTCCTCAGAATCAGGAATATTTGTTGTATAACCTTTTACTTCGTCTTCGACTATTTCGTATATTACTGGTTCGCCTTTATTATATTTAGGTAAATTTTCAAATATATAAGTCCAGTTGTTAGCAGCACTTATTTTTTGAGTTTTGTATAGAATACCATTTTTATATAATTTTACTGTTATGCTATTTGGTCTTATTCCATCTTGATTATTATTATCATTCCATACTTTAGTTACTTTGTAAGATACTGTTTCTGGAGTATGTCTATTTGTTATTTCAAAATCAGTTATTTCTGTTTCATAGCCTTCTACTGAAATTTCTTTAACTGTATATTTAATTTCTTCACCATTTGCATATTTAGGTAAATTATCAAATGTATAAGTCCAGTTATCTTTATCTGTTACTGTTTTTCTATCTATTTCATTATTTAAATGATCATATAATACTACTGTTATTTCATCTGGTCTTATTCCATCTTGATTATCTTCATCATCCCATGTTTTTATTCCAGATATTTCTCTTGTTTCAGGGTTATAAGTATTTGTAATTTCGTAACTATCCTTAGATGCATCATAAACTATAGAAGTATTATAATCCCTTACAGCATCTTCACTTATTGTGTAGTTTATAAGTTTTCCTTTGCTATATTCTGGAAGTCCTGTGAAACTATAAGTCCAGTTGGTACTTTCTGATGCTTTTGTAGATTTTTTTATTACTACCTCGTCTCCTATCATACCTACTAGATTAACTGTTATTTCATCTGGTCTTCCATATTTGTTATTTTCATCATCCCAAGTTTTTGTACCACTTACTGTTACATCTTTTGGATTATGAGTATTGATAATTATATAATCATTATTTTCATCACGAGCCTCAAGATAATGTTCTTTAGTCTTACTATCTACTTCTTCATCTACTGTATAAGTTATTTCTTTTCCATCTTTATACTTATCTAAATCAGTAAAACTATAAATCCATTCATTAGAATTATCTCCTTTATCTGAAGAACTAATTACTTTTGAATCTACTTTTACTCCATCTGCATAAAGAGCAATTGTTATTTCATCTGGTCTTAATCCATCTTTATCCTGAGCATCTACCCAAACCTTTTTACCCACTACTTGTGTTTTTTCTATTTCATGTACATTAGTTAAAATAATGGTATTATTTTCATAAATAGGATCTTCCTCAGTATAATTTTCTTTTGTTTTATCATCCATGTTTTCTTTTGCAGTATAAGTTATCTTTTTGCCATTATAATTCATTGGTAAATCAGTAAATTCATATCTAAAGTTATTATTTCCATTAAGAATAATATTTCTTTCTTCTACAACTTCATTATCTACTGTACCAATAACTTTAACATTAAGAGAACCTGGTCTTTTTCCATCTTGATTGTTATTATCTTTCCATACTTTTTTAACTACTAAATTATTTGTATCTATTTTATGAGTATTTGTTATGATAAATTCATTGTCTTTTTCTTTTATAGAAACATCATATCCATCAACTTTTATTTCTTGGACTGTATACTTAATAACTGTTCCTTTGTTTTTATATTTTGGTAAATTATTAAATGTATAAGTCCAGTTGTTAGCCTCATTTAAGGTTGTTTCTTTAACTTTTTCTCCATCTGCTTTTAGAATAACTTTAATAGATTCAGATCTTATTCCATCTCTATTATTATCATCATCCCATACTTTTGTTACTGTTTTTGAAGTAACTTCTGGAGTATGTTTATTAGTTATATTATTACCATTTATTTCTTTTTCATAATTCTTAGAAACATTATTATCTAATATTTCATCAACTCTATATGTTATTTTTTCTCCTTTTGCATATTTAGGCAAGTTATCAAATGTATAAGTCCAGTTATCTTTATCTGTTACTGTTTTTCTATCTATTTCATTATTTAAATGATCATATAAAATTACTGTTATAGAACTTGGCCTTAATCCATCTTGATCATCTTTATCATCCCATGTTTTCTTACCAGATACTTGTGTTTTTTCTGGGTTATATGTATTTGTTACATTGTAACCATCATAAGAAGTATCATAGTCTTGTACTTTATCTTCACTTACTGTATAAGTTATTTCCTTACCATCTTTATACATTGGTAAATTATCAAATGTATAAGTCCAGTTATCCTTTTCTGTTACTTCTTTAGAATCTATTTTTACTTCATCTGCAAGCAGATGAATAGTTACTTTATCTACTCTTCCATATCTGTTACCTTCATCATTCCAAGTCTTTGTTCCGCTTACTTTAACTGTTTTTACTACATGAGTATTTGTTATATCATAACCATTTATTTCTTTCTCATAATATTTAGAAGTATTACTATCTAAGATTTCTTCAACTGTATATACTATTTCTTTTCCATCTTTATATTTATCTAGATTAGAGAAAGTATAACTCCAGTTAGTATTTTCATTCACTACCTTAGAATCTATTTTTACTCCATCTGCAAGTAAATTAATTCTTATGAAACTTGGTCTTAATCCATCTTTATTATCTTCATCTTTCCAAGTTTTTGTACCTTTTACTTCTGTTTTTTCTATTTCATGGGTATTAGTTATGTTATTGTTTTTATCAACACTAGTAGTATAATCATTTACTTTTTCTTCTTCAACTGTATAAGTTATTTCATTACCATCTTTATATTTATCTAAATCTGTAAAACTATAAGCCCAGTTTGTATCTTTTGTTACTTCTTTTTCTGTTACATATTCTCCATCAGCATAAAGTTTTACTGTTATAGAATCTGGTCTTTTTCCATCTTGGTTATTATTATCTTTCCAAGTTTTTATTCCTTTTACTTCTGTTTTTATTATATTGTGTGTATTTGTTATGTCATAACCATCTATTGTGGTTTCATAACCATTTACAGGATTTTCTGTAATTTCATATTTTATTTCATATTTAGAATCATTTTCATGACCTTTTTCATATTTATATAAATTCTTAAATGTATAAGTCCAATCATTTAAAGATTCTGCTGTTACAACCTTAGATTCTTTAAACTTTCCATTTTCATAAAGATTTACCACTACAGAAGTAGTTCTAAGTCCATCTTGATTATTATTATCATTCCAAGTTTTTGTACCAGTTATATTTATTTTTTGTCTTTCAAGTATATTAAGTGTAACTTTAGAAGTGTTACTAATTACAAAACTTGTTTCATGATTTTGACTTATATTTGATTTTATAACATAATCGAATGAAACTTCTCCAGTTATACCTTCTTCAGATATAAAACTAAATGTTCCATCTTCATTCATGTTAAGAGTACCCTCTAGAATTCCATCTTTATAAATACTATAAGATCCATCAGCATTCTTCTTTGTATTTTCATCTGTTACTATAACAATTTCATCTGTTACTTTTGTATTTTTGTTACCAGCATGAATGTCTTCAAGTGTATTTTTATTTAAATCATTTTTTAGAATTGTTGTTCCATTTATTACACTTTCTGAATATCCAATATAAGATTCATTTTTACTGTAATGATCATCTTTTGTTATTGCAGGTATTTCTACCGCTGGTTTTTCAAATTCTAAAGTAATATTTGTATTATCATAATACGGATTACTTTCACTTACTGTTGTTTTCAATGTAGCACTTTCATTAGTATACATACTGCCATGATAATTATCATCTGCCACTACTTCATAAGATAAATTATAATTTTTATCTGCATCTATCATCCCTATATTCCAAGTAAGAGTAGTTGTACCATCAGATTCTTCTTCAACAGTTATTCCTTTGGATTTTAAATTAGTTTTTGATTCATCTGTTAATTTAAATCCGGCTGGAATAATGTCAGTTAAAACACTATCATTGCCTATTCTACCTACAGTTTCTTCAATAATTTTTTTGAATGTTTCTTTTAATTCTTGAGCATTTAATGCAGTATAATTTCTGTAAAGATTTGTTCCAATTTGTTCTGGATTAATTTTAGCAAGTGTTGTAGCTGCTTCAGATTCATTTCCAAATGTTATAGTGTAAACATCAGAAGTAGCGTTATCATTCTTTAATGTATCAAGTTCTGTTTTAGCAGCATCAGATGGTTTATTTTTTGTTTCATCCCAACTATAACAACGAGTACTACCATCCCAATTGCGAGGATATGAACATACTACTGCTCTATCTTCCTTACCATTTCCATATAATTTTTCATTAGCTTTATATAATGTTGGAATACCATCTGTAAGAATTATTACTATTTGTTTAGCATCTTTTCTTTTTCCATTTTTAAGTATTTGATTAGCTTTTTCTATAGCTGCTTGAAGATTAGTTCCACCATCTGCATCATACTTGTTATTAATGAAGTTTTGTGCTGTTAACTTATTATCTGTTAAACTTTGTGTATCTCTAACATCTGTACCATATTCTACAAAACCCATTTTTACATTTCCAGTACTATCCATCAATCCAGTGATTAAATTATTTGCAGCTTCTTTTGCAGAATCTAACCTTGTCTTTTCATCTTCTCCATCTTCTCTAGGTTTTGATTCTAACAAATTATTCATACTTCCAGAACCATCAAGTACTAAAACTATATCCAATTTACCATCAGTAGTTGTAGATGTTTTATATGGATTAGCTTTAACATTTAATTCAACCTTAGCTGTTCGCCCATATACTAGATTATTATTTGAATCACTTGTAATCATTTTAGTAGCAGTTTTTGATATTTCAATTTTACCTGCATTATCTTGAGCAGTTATTGCAAAAATTGATCCTACTACTGCTAAAACCATCAAAAATATCCAAATCGTATTTTTTCTTAGTTTTTCTTTCATACCTTTCCCTCCTAATTTTTTAGGCAACGCCTAAAATTAACTTATTATTCTAAAGTTTTTTTCATAAAAGTCAAGCGAATTTTAAAAATTCATCTACTTTTGCGTACCAATATTAAAAATTACATTACACTACTAGTATGAAAAGAATTAATAATAAATTACATATTTTTAAACAGTAAAAATCCACCCTTAAAAAGGGTGGTTTTTCTCTGAAGCCTATAAGGC
>CAVFIB010000035.1:0-10913 GCA_963622385.1 Bacteroidaceae bacterium
GTATTCCTTTTGTTATTATATTATAAATAAAGATTAATATTCCAAAAAAGATTAAAACACTATCTGGTATTATATAATAATTTAAATCTGTTACAGTTATAATTATAAATAAAGACGATAACAATAAAGAATATACTAAATTTGGACTAAGTCCATATACATAAAAACTTAATGCAAAAAGTACTCCCGTTAAAAACTCTATAACTGGGTACATAATACTTATCTTTTCCTTACAACTCTTACATCTTCCTCTTAAAAATATATAAGAAAATACAGGAACAAGTTCATAGAACTTAAGTTTATGATTACACTTAGTGCAATGGCTAGGAGGATATACTAAACTTTCTCCCTTACAAAGTCTTAGTCCTACAACATTATAAAACGAACCTAAAATAAGACCAAGTATAAAAAATAATATTAAATAAATTATATTTATTACATTTATTTCCATATCATTTCCTATACTACTGTATCATACATAGCAAACATTGGTATAACAACTGATACTATTATTATTCCTACTATTATAGCTATAAATATTATTAGTAATGGTTCTATAAACGTATTTATTCTCTTTACTAAAGTTGCATGTAAATTTTGATAATAATTAGCAACATAGCTCATCATCATTGGAAGCCTACCAGTATTTTCTCCTGTTACTAACATTTCATATGCTACTACTGGAAATGCCCATTTATCCTCAAACGCATCACTTATCTTTGCACCTTTTGCCAAATACTCTAATGACTCATTTATTATATCTTTAAATACCTCATTATTTGACACAGAACTAAGTATTGTCATTGAATCCGTTATAAACACATTATGATTCAATAGTGATGCAAACGTCTTTGTAAACATCGCAACTTCCCTATAAATTATTATTTTTCCAAACCCAGGTAATTTCATCGCTATTGTTTGCATTGTTTTCCTAAAACCTTTTACATATTTATATAATAAAACATATCCTATCACAAGACCAAGCAACACTCCAATTATAATAAATTTATGTCCTGTTAAGAAACCACTAGCAGCTAAAACAATTTTAGTTATTAAAGGAAGAGCCACATTTTGTTGATTAAATAGTGACACAAAAGATGGCATTACACATGCTAAGATAAAAACAAGCACACATATTGCAAATACAAATAATATAGACGGATAAATCATAGAACTAATCGCAGCTTTTCTTGTCTTATCTATTGATTCATAGTAATCCCTCATATCATCTAAAATCTCTGGTAAGTCCCCAGTAAGCTCTGCAGTTTTTACCATATTAATTAAAAGTGGAGGAAAAACATTTCCCTGTGATGCTAAAGAACTAGAAAAACTCTCACCTTTAGATAACTCATATATTATATTAGAATATACCCTTTTCTTTTCCTTTTTAACAGATTGTTTCTCCAAAATTCTTACCGAATCAATCAAAGGAATACCAGCTTTTAAATACGTTGAAAGTTGAGTTAATAAAAATGCCAGCTCTGAATAATTCAACTTATTACTTCCAATATTCATATCCAGTATAGAATTTTGAGCTTCTATTTTAATTATTTTATACCCTTCATTCTCAAGATATGCAATAACTTCTGCTTGATTATAAGCATCTAAGTAACCATAAAACTTCTTACCCTTTTGATTTTCTACTCTATATTTATACTTTACTTTTTTACTCTTAAGAGTATCAGCCTTCAAACCCTCCTTTGTTTGAGTTAATACCTTTTCCTCATGTTGATTATTAATATTTTGTTGATTATTATTTTGATTTGGAACATTATTTACATTTTGATTAGGCATATTGCCTCCACTTTGATTATCCATGTTACACCTCCGTCTATTTTCATATTAATTTTACCTTACTTACTTAATATAGTCAACTTAGAATACATAATTTTTTTACAAATTTTTTTATTATTTGTCTCATTTTCTGTGCTTAATACATAAATTATATTAGGAGGTTAAACTATGAATAATAATTATACCTATTTTAATCCAAACCCCTCTTTCATGAGATCAGTTCCTAGTTCATTTCCCATAAATCCAGTAAGAATGAGCCCTGTTCCTTTACCAAGATTTAGTTCCCTACTAGGCTCTAAAGCTGCAAGTGTCGGAGCAGCAAGTACTGCAGCAAGTGGTGCCTCTAAAATCACCTTCTCCGGAATACTTAACGGTGCTAGTAAAACACTTGGAGTTATCAACCAAGCAATCCCAGTCTTTTATCAAGTTAAACCAATTTGGAATAATGCTAGGACCATGTTCCGTGTAGTTAAAGAGATCAATTCTGGGGATAAATCATCAAATAATACTACCAGCAATAATTCCACTAATAATACAAATATAAAAAGTGACATAAGTTTAAAAGAAAAAGGAGATAGCTCTCCTACATTCTTTGCTTAAGATTTTCTAGTATTTCCTTTGTAATACTATCAACATCATAAGATAATCTATGTATTATTGAATACTTATTTCCACTTTTCATATAGTTACTTACATTAAATACTAAATCTTTATCTGTTATATATTTATAATACTTATTACATGATGAAAGTTCAATTACTACTTTTAGATTATCTTTTAGTAGTATTTTTTCTTGTTCTTCTTTTTTTAACTTTTCAAACTCTTCCAGTGATGGCATACTTATTACCCTAGACGTGATCATATGTTTTTCAAGTGAACTAGCGATATCAAGTGCAAGCTGAACTTCTGAACCACTTGCTATTATTGAAACCTGTTCATTAGCCTCTTGTTTATCCTTTAAAGTATAACCACCATTTTTGGTCTTATTTATATCAGTATATTTACAAGTTGGTAATATATCCTTACTTAAAACAATTACAGTTGGACCTTTTCTTTTTAATGCACTACCTAAACTTCCTATTATTTCATTTCTATCACAAGGTCTAAAAACTGTTACATTAGGTATTAACCTTAACATATCTATTTGTTCAATCGGTTGATGTGTTGGACCATCCTCTCCCACTAAAACACTATCATGTGTAAATATATATATATTACTCAAATTCATTAAACTAGCCATTCTTATACTAGGTATCATATAATTAGAAAACGATAAAAAAGTAGACGTTATTGTTCTTATTCCCATCAAAGATAAACCATTCGCAATAGCAGATGCTCCCATTTCCCTTACACCACATGATATATTTTTTAAAGCTCTATTTTTTCTTGTAAAGTGTTCCTTTTCCTTAAACATAGCCTTTGTCGAAGTACCCGTATCAGTAGTTAAACACATTATATCTTTTGCTTTTAATTTATTTATTATATGCCCAGTAAGATCCCTTCCAGAATATGATTTCTCTGGATTAAGTTTAAAAATACTCTTTTTAATATCTATATCCATATCATGATTACTAATTCTTTCAAAGTCCTTCAAAAGACTCTTATCTAACTTTGTTTGTAATCTTTCATAAGTCTTTTGCCATTTTTTAATTTCTGGTTTTATTCTCTCATCAATAGAAGACTTCATATAATTACAAGCATCCGATAATACAGTATATGAAACATCTCTTATACCTAATTTTTTCTTTATATGTTTTATATCATCTTTTGACAAAGGTTTCCCATGTACTTGATTTGTATTTTGATATTTCGAATCCTTTCCTAAGACTGTTTTTATTTGAATTAACGAAGGTTTTGTTGTTTCGCTCTTACTCTTTTCTATAAGAGAATCAAACTCCTCAAAGTTATAAGGATCTTCTAAAAAATGTGTATCCCATCCCATGGACTTAAATCTTTCTAAAATATTCTCATCAAATACTCCATCAGTTTTTCCATCTAGACTTATGCCATTTGAATCATATAACACAATTAACTTTCCTAAACCTAATGAACCCGCAAGAGAAGATGCCTCATATGAGATACCCTCCATTAAATCACCATCACTTACCAGTGCATACGTATAATGATTTATTAAACTACTTTTTAAATTTTTAAACTTTTGATTTAAATATGTCTCTCCAATAGCCATTCCAACCGCTATTCCAAGACCTTGTCCAAGAGGACCAGTCGAAGCATCTACCCCTGGAGTTTGCCCCACTTCTGGATGACCAGGCGTTTTTGAACCGTATTTCCTAAAATTTTTCAAATCTTGAATTGTTAAATCAAAACCACTCATAAATAATGTTGCATATAACAAAGCAGATCCATGACCACATGACATTACAAATCTATCCCTATTTATCCAGTCTGGATTTTCTGGATCAAATATCAAATGCTTGCTATATAGCCTATAAATAATAGGGGCCGCCCCCAAAACTATTCCAGGATGCCCAGATGCTGCTTCATTTATCATGTCTATTCCTAGTGCTTTAATATTATTTACCACTTTTAAATCTGGTGTATTATCTTTTAGTATTTTATTCTTAAAAGCCATTTCTATTTCCTCCTATCATATTATCATTATAACAAAACATGTACCAAAACAAAAGAAACCCTGTAAACTATTTTACAGGATTACCAATAATTATTAGAATTATTATTAGTATTATTATTCTGATTTTGATCAGGGTTGTATCTATAAACATTCCAAAATTCTTCATCACTTAATTCTCTTATTTCATCTTCCTGCTTTTTGCCTTTATGTTTTTGAACAACACTTTGATTATTATAGTTATATTCACTATTATAACCATAATTGTTATTATAATCATAATTATTATATCCATTATTAAAACTACTTTGAACATTATTATAACTATCATAATGATCATGGTTATAATTATTATAATTCATATAACCATTATTACCTTGATTTAAATTATTATAGTTTTGTATATCATTATACTGATTATATTGATTATAACTATTATAGTTATTATTATCATTATAAACATTTTGTTGTCCATTATGATAATTTGTATAACCATTCATTTGAAAATTACTGTTTCTTAACCTTGCCTTTCTTTGACCCTCATCTAGTTTATCTGATAATTTTCTTATCACAAAATTTGTTATTAAAAGCCCCAGCCAAATACAAAAAATTGCCATACTAGCTTGAAGTAAAATCATCAAAGTACTATTACTATATATTTCCTCTACCTCATAAATATTGATACTCTCTGTCTTAGCAACATCAAGTACTAAAACAAATAAAAACCAAATAATACTAAAACAAAAAATATTACATATCTTGGTTATTTGATTATAATTCGTTGTTAAAAAATTTATTATTATCAATAATATTGTTATTATAAGCATCGCAACATATACTACCAAATTTGGAAAATACATAGCTTTGAAAAATTTTTCTACTATACTATCATTTATTGATAACACATAGTTCCCATACCTTGCTAGCACCAAAATCATTAATAATATATATGATATTACTGAAATAATTCTTGGAGCCTTACTTTTTATTTTTGTATTTACTATAAACATTATAATTGTAAGTACTAATATTACTGAAAGTGAGATAAAAAATGATGATGAAAAAATTGTATCAAATATTGTTTTTAATCTTTGTGTTGTTGAAAAATCTGTCATTTTCATCTCCTCCTTTTATATCTTTTTTTCATCTGTTAGTTCAAAGACTAAAACTAAGTAATAAGTTCTATAGTCTGGTCTTGCACATGTTATTAATGTTAATTGTTTTTTTGATGAATGTCTATATATCGTTACACCATCATATTGCCTATCCTTATATGTTTTTACTAATTTATAATTATACTCTCTTCCTTTATAAGTTACCGTTGCAGTATCCCCTAGCCTTAAACTATCCAATCTTGAGAAAAAGGCATTCCACCTTGAACCATTATGACCTGCAATTATAAAGTTACTATAAGCATCATCTGGATACGTTGAACCTTTTAAAATAGCTATATTCTGATCCACATTATTACCAGATGTCCCATACTTTACAAATCCTCTATTAAAGTTTATTTTTGGTATTTTAAGTCTTCCTATATATTTATAATTTATATTCTTCTTTGGAACTCTTCCAGATGTGTCTCCAGTTTGGTTAGTGTTATTTTGACTTGGGATATTTTCAACATACTCTGGTTCTTGCGATAATAAGATACTCATATCCTCATATACACCAGCTTTTTTTGCTAAAAAATAGTCATGTCCCACTATTGCTATTCCACATATGATTATGATTATTGCTACTGTAACAAATTGTCTATTATTTAATCCACCACTATCCATAATGCACCTCATCTATATAATTATAACTTTATTTTAGAAAAACTACAACCATATGAAGTTTGAAATTTTTAGTTTTTACAATAAACATGTAACAGGATATATAACCACAAATATATAATAAAAAACTAATAAACAAATAATCAACTTTTATTAATCATAAATATAAATTCATATGATTTAAATTATTATACTAAAACCAATTCAACCTCCAATATTCTTATAATTTTATTCATTGTCTCTATAGGACTATCAAAATCTACTTTTTTAGTATATTCCAATTTTTTTTGATAAGATAAATATATTCTTCTTAAAGTATTACTATTTTTCATGATTTCAACTATCTCCCTAAAATTATTTATGCTAAACTCAGTATTTCTTTTAGAAAAAGTATTTACCATAGCTAGAGCCAAATTCCTATTTCCTTTAGACTTATTTTTGATTATACTATTTAATTTATCAGAATTCACCTATAACAACACTTCCATTATTTCAACAACTTCATTCTCTATATTTAACTTTTTAGCATACTTTACTAAATTCAAAATATTTTTATTTTTACTTTTGGCATACTCCTTTAATGCTTTAGAATAAATTTCCTTATCGACACAGTTTTTATCTCTAATCATATCACATATTGTTCTCTCTAAATCATAGCACTTAACATTTAAACCATTAATAGTTTTAACATCAATCATACCAAGATTTAAAATATCATTTTTAACATATCTTAATGCAACATTTTTATTATTTATTAAATTACCACTATAATTATACGGAACAGTAACATCATAAACTAACGGAATTCTATCAGACATATCGTGTAGATATAAAGCAGTTGCATGAGAGTAACACATATTTTTACTAATTTTTGATAAGATATAAAAATTATCAATTGGATATTCAGGCAATTTATAAATGCTCGGTCCAACCCTTTCTAGTTTTTTATCACTAACCAAATTACTTAAAAATGTACTATTAATACCTGAATCATCTACTTCTTTAGCAGTAATATAACCATTATTTTTTTTTGCATAGTCTAAAATTTTATCATAATTACTCATATCAATCATTTCCTTTTTCTAGGAAAATTATAATCTTTTTCCTAAAAAAGTCAATAGAGTTTAATCAAAACAAACAAAACAACAAAAGAAACCTATTTCATAATAAGCTTCTTTTCCTTGTCATAAATAGTTGAATATAACAATTTTTTATTTTGAGTTTCCTTTACCATCTCATATGTCCCATCATCATATATAATATCTATTTCCAATTCCTTTTCATATTTTAATTCCTTTACCAGCTTAGGAGATATTAACTGAGCCTTTGGAACCTTTGTATCGTTTGTTATCTCAACTTTATACGCTAAATCATTTTTATCTATTATGTATATCGTATAAATAAAATTTGTTTTTCTAAATTTCTTTATAGTAATATCCTGTAACTTCTCTTTAGATTCATCTTTCATCTCTATAGAAGCAAATATATTTTTTACTCTTATTTCCTGATCTTTTTCATTTGTTATTATCTTATTATCATATATTAAATTATCTTCAAATGTCTTATATATTATTGTTTTACTGCAAAGTTTTGACATATCTACACATATATAATCAAAATATGGCTTTTTCTCCTTTAGATTATCTTTTAAAACATAGCTCTCATCTTTTGATATATACATTAATTTATTATCTTTCGTTTGAATTATAAAATTTGTTTTTATATCTTTTTCTTCATTTATATAAACATATTTCTTATCATATACTGGAACATATATATCCTTTATATTTGATGATACTTCAGCAAACTCATATTCTTGTTCATCTTTTAAATTAATTCTTACATAATATATATTTCCTTTTTTAGTAAGCGCTAAAAGTTCATACATATCATCATTTAAATTACTATAATACATTGTTAACGTTTCACTTGTCAGGCTCTTTATATTCTTTTCATATACTTTGTTATCCTCTTCATACTTTATATAAAGATTATTAACTTTATCTATATTCATATACAAGTCTTTTTCTTTATTATTCAAGTCTGTTACCTTAAACGGTTCTTTTATATAACTATTATTAAATAAATACTCTGCATTATAATAATTATCTATTACTGTTTCCTGTTTATGTTGTTCTTTTTTCATTTGATAACTATTATAAATAAGATACCCTATTCCCATTAATACTATTATTATTAGTGTGATACTTAATATTTCTATTAATTTCTTATTTTTCATTATTATCACCACTTAAATAATACTATAAGAACCTTATTTTTTCAAGTATTAATCACCGACGGCCTTACCTAGCCCCGAAAAAATTAATTTTATTGTTTTATCTATCACCGTCTCCAATGTTAAAGATGCTTTATACACATTTTTACTTATTTTATTAGAATAGTTTTTGTTTTCATACAAAACATACTTCTTTATATCTATCTTTTTTCCCTCACTAATATCTTTTTCAAAATTTTTAATTTGTTCTTCTGTTAGAACTTTTGCTTTTTCATTTCTATTCTTATAGTATCCCTGTTGTTGAGCTATTAAAAGTATTACAAAAAATATAAATAATGCTGCTAGTATAATTATAAATATCTTATTCTTCATTTTCTACCTCCACATAGTATTTAATTGCCTCTGCTAAAGCCTTTGTAGTATTATAGATTTCCTCCAAAGTATTATCAGGACCCCCTAATTCCACTAAAAACATATTCTCATCATGAAACTGATTAAAAGCACTATGGCTTTGATAATAAGTCTCTCTCACTAAACCTTTATAATGTTTCTTAAGATAACTCTCCATATATTTTAAATTTTTTACATTTTTTTTATAATTTTTATTCTTTGTTCCAACTAAAAACATCATTGTTGCATATTTTTTGTTATTTATTGTCGTTCTTGCAGGAGCACCCGTCACAGAATCTCTATGCATATCAAAATAGTATCTTAAAGTTTTATGCTTTTTTTGCATTTCTCTCAAATATTCAAAACTCACCTCATATGTTCCTGTATAATCAAGTCCTCTTTTATTTACTTCTTTCGTTATCGATCTTTGTTCTACTAGCGAAGCTATTCCTAAATCCTTTAATTCTTCTTTCAAAATACTACTTACTGTCTCTACCGTCGGAGTTATATTATAAGCATTTGTTTTATATTCTTCTGTCTGATGAGTATTATAGATATATATTATAGGATCAGCTGTTAAATTTTTAGTTACTTTAGAAGATTCCTTCTTAACAACATTTTTTTCTTCTAGTTTCTTAGTATTTGATAATGTTATATTATTATTTATTGTCTCTAAACTTAAAGTATCTATTACTATTTTCTTTTTATTATCACTTAAAATAAAGTCTAATATATTTATATTACTAAAAAGATTACCTATGTAAAAAAATGATAACAACATTATAAAAAGACAAAAAAGGAATTTTATTTTGTTCATACACGAATCACCGTCTTTAGTATATTCTATCCATTATTCCTTTTTTGTCGATATATTATGAATACTTTTATTTATTGCTTCTCCCAACAAATCAGTTAATTTTGTTACTATAAAATCTATTTCCTTCGGAGTTACTATCAAATTATAACCAATCGGAGTTAAAACATCATTTATTAAAAGCTTTTTTTCTTTATTCGATAAATTTCCTAAAGCTCCTAAAAAATAAGACGTTTCCTCTTTAGAAAGTGTATAATTATTATCTTTTAAATAATTAATTTTCGATGTCTCAATTAATTTATTTTGTCTATTATTTTTATTCTTTATTGTATAACTAAAATGTTTCTTCATAAAATTAAGAGTATCATTTACAATTGTACTTGCCTCTACCACCGTTGGAACTCCTATTGCTATTACTGGAATACCTAGTGTTTCCTTTGAAATTTCCTTTCTATTATTACCAATTCCACTTCCAGGATTTATGCCCGTATTTGTTATTTGAATTGTTTTTAATAATCTATCTATCGAATCACTAGCTAAAGCATCTATTGTTATTATAAAATCCGGTTGCACTTGTTTTATTACCGAAGATATAATCTCTACTGTTTCTATCCCAGTTTGCCCCATAACACCAGGAGTCAAACAAGTTGTCACTCTAAAACCATCTTCCAAAGAACCAACCAAATCGTAAATATGCTTCGTTACCGTTACCTTTTTTGCCGTAGTTACCCCAAGTTCATCCGCAGTACTTTTCTCATTTCCTAAGCCTATTATCATACACGAATAATTATCCTTTATCTTCGTTTGCACAAGCACATTTCCTAATTCCTGCACTAGAACCTCTAATAAATTCTTATAATTAGTTTTATCAGTTATATCATTATAAGACACAGTTGTATAAAGACCTTCTTTTCTTCCAAGTTCCTCTTCCATTTCTTTTGTCAAAGTTATATTACTTATCATTATATTCTTATATTGCCTCTTTGCTTCAAATTCATAATCTTCTCTTATCAAATCTGCAATTAAATCTGTTCTTACTTGATATTTTGACAAATCCACTTCTCTCATAATATCACCATTTTTATTATGTTATTTTATATAAAAAACATACTATTTCTAAAAAAGCTCAAATTCAAAAGTAAATGCAACTTTTGAAAGTTAAATGCAACCTTTAGTATGATTTAACATAACTAACAAATAAAGAATAACTTTATTTGTATTAAAATTATATCAGAAAAGTGTAAGTCAAGGGTAAAATGAACCAGGATAAACGCATGAGAAATTATGCGTTTTTTATGCTATCATATATATAAG
>CAVFIB010000036.1:0-10874 GCA_963622385.1 Bacteroidaceae bacterium
AAATAATATAGGGAATGTTTATAATAGTTTACTAGAGGGTAATGTTAACATAAATGATTTAGCAAATGATAAGATAATTTCTTTAGTTAAAAATTATACAGATAAGGATATTAATAATAATTATGATGAAGTAATATCTGAGTTTTCAAAGCTTAAAAATACATTAGAAGAATATCTTTATATATTAAAATATGATTATATTATTTCTGATCTTAAGGAAATATATAATAAAAAAGATATCAAAAAAGATATCAAAAAAGATATTTTAAAAAGCAGTTATAAAGAGGTATTATTATCAGAAAAAAAGATTAGTAAACTTTCTAAAAAAGTATATTCTTATAGAAAAAGAAAAAATAAAGAAGATTTAATAGATAAATTAAATATGGAAATTAGTTTGAATATTACTGAAACCAAAAAATTATATGATTCTTATGAATATAATAAACTTGTAAGTTGTGTTAATTTGTTAAATGATAATAGTGAAATTATGTATTTATTCTTAATAGCTAGTTCTTTTTATATATATTTAAATCATTTTGAAGATAGTAATGCTTTTAATATTCAAAGAGATTTAGATAAATTATTACTTTCTCCATATAATACTTTAATTAATAATATTAATATAGTGGATACCAAAAGTATTGAAGAAGTAATAAGTAGTAAATATAGTTTTAATAATATTAATATCGATATTGAAAGGTTAAGCGATGAAGATAGTATAATGCAAATTATTACGGATATTAATAAAATTATTGATTTTGATATAATCAATAAAAGTAACATAAGTTTTGATGAAATAAAGTTTTTACTAGATAGTAGGAACATTTAAAAGTAGGTTTTACGGCATAATGTAAAGTGTATGTATAGTTGATTCTTATTTAATATATGAGTTATAACAATGAGCTTGAAAAAAATGAAAAAATTTAAAGCAAAATTTGTTGCAATATGTCGTTTATTATGTTATTCTAATTATAGAAAATAAGATAGGAGAGATATAATGAAGAGAAAAGAAAAAGAAAAAATTGATGCTTCAAAAATAGAAGAAAAAACTGATAATAGAGATAACAAAAGAAGAAAAAAGCTTTTATTAATGTTGATATTATTATTAGTAACAGGTATTGTTTTAGGTAGTGCAACCTATGCATGGTTTACTGCTAATAAGACAGTTGCTGTTAATGATATTCAAGTTAATGTAGCAGCTGAAAATGGTATTCAAATATCAGTTGATGGGACTAGTTGGAAGTCTATTGTACAAACTACTGATATTAATAATGCTACAGCTACATATGCTGCTGCTGTTAATCAAGTGCCATCTACAACTAGTAGTCTAGCACCAGTATCTACTACTGGAAATATTGATGCTAATGGACGTATGGAAATGTATTTAGGAGAAGTAAAAACTGATGCTGATACTGGAAATTATATATTGAAATCAACTAAGAGTGAAGAGACTAATGGAACTACAGGCAACTTTATCGCTTTTGATTTATTCTTTAAAGTAGATGAAGATACACCTACATATTTTACTCCTAATACTAGAGTTGTTGCTTCTGATGCAAATGATACAGGTATTAAAAATGCTACTCGTATGGGATTTGTTGTTCTAGGTAATACTGCAGCAGGTACTGCACTTGCTGACATTCAAGCTTTAAATGCTGGTACTTCTGCTACTAAAAAAATATATGAGCCAAATTATGATGTACATACTGCAGCAGGTGTAAGTAATGCATACGATTATTATGGAATAACTACGACAACTACAGGTGGTTCTTTACTTCCATATTCTGGAGTTAAAGCTGCTTTTGATGAAGATAAAAAAGTTTCTTTGAAAGTTGCAAATACCGAAACACATACTACTAAATATACTGATTATTTCGATGATGTTACTGTTGATTATAAGACAACTGCTGGCTTTACTGATAATTTTGAAGGTCTTACTTTAAAAGCAGGTATTACTAAAGTAAGAGTGTATATGTGGGTTGAAGGACAAGATGTTGACTGTGAAAATAGTGCTTCAGGTGGTAATATTACATATGGACTTCAAATAACAACTGAAAATAATTAATTAGGCACTTCACGATTGAGTGAGGTAAAAAATAGGTAGGTCTCCACGATTGAGTGGGGTCCTTCTTTTTTTTTGTTAAAACTCCACGATTTGGTGGGGTTCTTTTTTTCTAATTTTATGATTGTTGTTTGTGCTTATTATTTTCTAAACTTTTTTATCAAAATTAAAGACTTTTTATTAAAAATTTGATACAATAAATTTGGTGATTAGAATATGAAGAAGTTAGTTTTGGATATAGTAGTTGTTATTTATATGCTAGTTGCAATTTTTATTACTGCTACTTTGCTCGCATTTAATGAGTATCAAGTTACAGAATTTGGTAATACCTCTCTTGTTACATTGAACACTAAGATTGGTTCTTATAATGAAAGTGATTTACTTTTAATTTCAAAAACGAATATTGCTTCTATAAAGAGTGGTGACAATATCGTTTATTATAAAGAGACAGATTCAAATACAAAAATTGAAATATCAAAAGTAAAGAAGATTAATAAAACAAGTGAAGTTAATTTTTTTACTGATAATGGTGATTTTGTTTTAGAGGAAAATGTTTTGGGAACTGATGAAAATATAAAAGTTATTCCACTTGTAGGGAGTATTTTAGAAGTTTTTCAATCTAAATGGGGTTATTTAGGTATAATTATTTTGCCTATTTCCTTAGGCTTTATATATGAACTATATGCAGTAGTAAGAGAACTAAAAAAAGATAGGAAAAAATAAATATGAAGTTCGATAAGATTAAACATAAATTTAATAAACTCTTTAGTTTTTTGGTTATTCATAAAAAAATGTTTATCCTTTGTTTAGGTATAGTTTTTTTATTAACTGTTGGGACTTCTTTTGCTAGATATGTTTATGTAGAGATACGGGATTTTTATTTAGCAAGTAAGAATTTTTATTTTAATAGTGATAAACTTGATGATCCTATTGCTAGATATCAAATTGATAATTGGTCTGGTGTAGATTCATATTCTATTACTTTTAATATGAATAGTTATAAAAATAATAGTGTATATGCTAAATCTGATATTACCTATGATGTAGAATATAGGTGTTCTTCTAATATTACATGTAGTATTTCAGGTGATTATGGCACTATTTATACTAGTGATCATACAGATTCATTTGTTATTACAATAAATCCAAATACTACTTTTTCTGACGGTGATTCTGTTTGGCTTGAGGTAGATGCAACTTCAACAAAACCTTATACTAAAACTTTGCATGGTAGATTTGTTATAAAAATAGGGAAGATTGGATTATCGTATGAAATAGTTGATAAGAAAAATAGTCCATATTTTGACTTTAATATTACTAATACCCTTGATTATTACATAGTAAAAGAAGCATTTGATAATTATGAAGTTGGAGATAAGATAGATATTTCTACTTATCTTGAATTAAGTGAAGCTAATAGAAAAAAGTGTTCTTCTTCTGTGATTAGTTTATCTTTTGATCCAAATAAAGTTCGTCTTGATATGACAAACTCCAATTATTTAAATGCTAGTAGTGTTAGTAAAGAAGTAATAGATAATTATGACTATATAAATGGTATAACATTTAAAGTAGATGCTTTAGCTTCTACAGTTGTTCGTTTTTATAAAGAAGATGCCTCAATGGATTATACTTATCCTTTTGAAAATAATACATCTGTTATAGAATTTACCCATGATTAGAAAGTGAGGATTATATGAAAAGCATAAATGTTGTTAATGAATATATTAATTTTACTAAAAAAAGTTTAAAAAAGTTACTTAGAATTACTTTAAATTGTTATTTTAATGAGGAAATATTTAATGAGTTTTTTAATGATTATATAAATTTTAGATATTTTGATATATGTTCTCATGTTAAGCGAAATCCATTTTCAAATATTGAGTATAATTTATATGAGAAAACAAGAGTATTTAAGAGTCGAGATTATGATATTATAACTATTTCTAGTTTGCCTATATATATAAATATATTTTTAGCAGATTCTTGTGATATAAGTGTAAATGCTTTAGTAGGTAGTTTAGTAGAAGATAGAAAAGAATATTTAAAACTTGAGGATAGTAATTTTTGTGACGATTTTATTATGCTTTTTAATGAATATAAATTTAAAAGAATTGAATTTTTAAAACAGTTCGAAAATAAGATATTTAATTGTGAATTTTATCAAACCAATTTAAGAAAAGTTTATAATACTTCTCTTTCATATAATATTAAGTTTCCAAAACTATATAGTGGTTATGCAATAGAAAAAGTTTATAAGTCAGAAGTCATATATGAAGATATGTTATTTATTTTATATTATATGGTAGTATGTAAAATGTTTAATGAAGTTGTTTCCTTAAATTATAAAAGTAATTATATTGTGCCATTTTCTGTAAGTTTATTTAGCAAAGAAGATAAGATTTTAAGGTTATTGAATTTAATTGATAATGATATTTGTAAAGATAAAATTTCTTTTAAGATAGAATATAAATCTTTTATTGATAATAAAAGTAAAGTAATGTCCTTGATTAATGAAGGATATAATTTTGCAGTTATAATTCCAAGTAAAGAAACACAATTAAATGTAGACATTATTTCTTCATTGTTTAAATATATTATTGTTAGTGTTGGGTCTATTTATTATGATAAGTTTATTAAATGTTCTAATGTTATAAAAGTGAAGTAGGAGGTAATTATGGATACATTTCTTAGATTTTTATATGAATTCTTATTACAATTTTTTGGAGGGTTCTCATTAATTTTTAAAGGTTTTGTAAGTGGTGCTAAACAAATGTTTGATGTGCTTTCTTATGTTAAAATAATAAATTTCTATAAAGATGATTTTTCTGGTCCAGAATGGATTTTTGTAGGACTAGCTATATTTTTGGTTCTTTTGGTTTTAGCATTTATAGTATTTTTATTATATTTACTTATTAGAAAGTATATTAGAATTAGAAAGAGTTTAGTAGAACAGGAATCTCTTCTAGAAGAAGTGGCTAAATTAAATAATGAAGTTAGTACATTAATGACTGAAAAACAAGATATTCTTGCAATGAAAGTTTCTCATTTGGGACTTAAAACAGATGAGGCTGATACAGAAGAAGTTAGTGAAAATAAGAATGAAGTTGTTGCTTCTGATGTTAGATTTTCTAAACTTGCTACAATAGATAAAGAATATGAAAAATATAAGATTAAAAATTATAATAACAGTTTCACATTAGAAGAGCTTGTTGAATTATTTAGAAATTTCGCTGCTTCTAAACTTAAGTTATATTATAAAAGTGAAATGATTAGAATTTTTATTGCAGGTCTTGCCTCTACTAAGTTAATAATACTTCAAGGTATTTCTGGTACTGGTAAAACTTCTTTAGCATATGCTTGGGGAAAGTTTTTAAAACACGATTCCTGTGTTGCTTCAGTTCAACCTTCATGGCGTGATAGAACAGAACTTTTTGGATATTTTAATGAATTTACAAAGAAGTTTAACGAAACAGAAGTTCTTAAAGAAATGTATATGGCGGGGTATACAGATGATGTTTATACAGTTATACTTGATGAAATGAATATATCTCGTGTTGAATATTATTTTGCAGAAATGTTATCTATTCTTGAAATGCCTAATACTGATGAGTGGATTGTTGAACTTGTCTCTTCTGGCTGGGATAGTGATCCAAAAAAGATTAAAGGGGGTAAATTACATGTTCCTGTTAATATGTGGTATATTGGAACCATAAATAATGATGATTCTACTTTTATGGTTACAGATAAGGTATACGATAGAGCTATGCCAATTGATATTAATGATAAAGGACAAGCATTTGATCCAATTGATACTGAAGCACAAGATGTTAATTTTAGTTATTTAAATCAGTTATTTAAGGATGCTATGGAAAAAAATAAAGTAAGTAAAGATACTCTTGATAAAATAGAAGAAATGGATAATTATGTTATTAAACATTTCAGAATAGCTTTTGGTAATCGTATTGTTGCCCATATGAAGAAGTTTGTTCCTGTATATGTAGCATGTGGTGGAGATGAGATATCAGGTGTTGATTATTTTATTGCTAGAAAGATTCTTCGTAAATTTGAACAACTTAATATTTCATATATTAGGGATGAAATTGATGGTTATGTTGACTTTTTGAATAAGACATTCGGTAAAGATAAAATGAAGGAATGTATAGAATATTTACTTAGACTTAAGAAAATGAGTTAGGATGGTGTTACTTATGGATAGCCTTGATATTATAAAACTATATACTGAAACACAAGATAAAAAAATAAAGAATTTTTCTGATAATATTGATTCTGAACTTAGAATAATTTCTGATTATGATAAAGTTGATTGTAATTATGAATGGTTGGAGCTTATAGAAGATACTATTCCTTATATAGATAATATTTTAAGGAGTCCTAATAGATTTATAGTAAATGAAGAAGATGTTATCAAAATTGAACTTGCCAAACGTGTTACGGTTGAAAGTATTAAACACTTATCTAAGAACACTAATTTAATTCAGGAATATGATAAAAAAACTGGTGATGTTCGTCCTTCGAAAATTCTTAATATTACAAAGGAAGAAAGTTATGATACTTATGAAAATAGATTGATTTATACACTTATTGTTAATATGAAGTTATATATTGAGCAGCAAAAGAAAAATTTGGTTTTTGAAAGTTCTATAAAAAATGATAAAACATTTGAATATAACGGTAAGACACATCTTGGTAATGAAAAAATAGGTATTAATATGCATCTTAATTCATGTTTTAATAGTAAAAAGAAAGAAGTTAATAATGAAGGATTAGGAATTGCTGAAAGACTAGAGAAACTTGATATTAATATTGCTGCTCTTACAAATTCAGATGTGTATAAGACTATAGAAAAAAAACATATTGCTCTTATTATACCTCCGGTTAAGAAAACAAATCTTATTATGAAAAATGTTAATTTTCAATATGCTATGAAGTTATGGAATTTTTTACATGAAAATAGAAGTGATACCACTTTGAGAAAAAAAGATAAACAAGATTATATTGATAATGGTAAATATAAAAATCTTGTTGATGAAACTTTTCTTTTACAATTTCTTATTTTGGATTCATTAAATAAAACTGATGGTTCTAAGGAAGCAAAGGAAGTTTTATCTGAGAAAATAGTTAATAACATGGTTTCTAATATAGTTGATATTAATAATAATATTACATTAGATGAAATAAAAGATATAGTAGATAAACAATATACAATTATTAAATATAAAAATGTTGTTAGTGATAAGGAAATTAGAAAAATATTTAGAGATAATATTAATAGATATATGGATAAAATAGTAAATATAAAGATATGATGGTGAAGATATGATAGAAAGAATAAATAGAATTAAAAATAATAAAGTATTAAATATGATTTATAGAGTTTTTAGGATAATTTCTGTATTTTTGATAGTTGCAGTTGTTTGTATTATCTTTGTACAACGTATTTCTAATAATAAAGTAACAGTAGCAGGATATGGTATTTTTACAGTTGTTTCAGAAAGTATGGTTCCTGATTACAAATTATGGGATATGATTATTATAAAAGAGGAGAGACCTTCTAATATCAAAGTAGGA
This sequence comes from Bacteroidaceae bacterium, assembly GCA_963622385.1. Lineage (GTDB taxonomy): Bacteria > Bacillota_I > Bacilli_A > RF39 > UBA660 > UMGS1449. Next base: position 7,652 of record CAVFIB010000036.1, read on the forward strand.
GATGATGTGGTTTATCAAGGAAAAGTAGGAGATTTTGCTGATAAAATTGTTACACATAGAGTTATAGAGAAAAAAGTTTCAGATAATAAATATAAATTTATTACTAAAGGTATTGCTAATGATTTAGAAGATCCAGAAATAGAAGGTGATCAAATCTATGGAAAAGTTTTATTTAAAAGTTGTATCTTAAGTATTCTTAGTAAGATTATTAATAATTTATATGGATTTTATTTTATAGTATTTGTTCCTTTTGTTATTATGTTGTTTTTCGAAATAATAGATATTGTTAATGAAAGAGAAAGGATAAAGAAAAGAAAGGAATAATTATATATTTTAAAAAAGTAATAAATAAAAAGGGAGGTGTTTTATATATGAAAGATAGTACTTTTAAGATTATTTTAAATCATTTAAAAAAAAGAGTTAAACCTAAAATGCTTCTTATATTAGCTATTACTTTTTCTCTTAATACATTTGCTTGGTTTATTTATGCAAATAAAGTAGAAGGAGGAATAGGGGCTAAAGTGAAAGCTTGGAATGTTCTTTTTGAAATAGATGGACAAGAACTTAGTCAAAATATTGATATTGTAGTGGAGGATTTATATCCGGGTAAGCATTTTACAAAAGACATTACTGTTACTAATAAAGGTGATACTGAAGCAGAACTTTCTTTTGAAATATCTTCTGTTACTATTTTAGGAACTACCTCAAAAGTAGAAGAAGGTGGAACAGAAACTTCAGATAGCTTACTTAATTCAATAATGAATGATTATCCTTTTAAAATAATTCCATCTGTATCAAATTCTATATTAGCACCAAATACTAGCGAAAAGTTTAATCTTTCGGTAAATTGGCCTTTTGATTCAGGAAATGATGAGCTTGATACCTTATGGGGAGATAAAGCCTATAATTATACTAAAGAACATCCTAATACCCCATGTATAAAAATTGAAATAAAAATTAATGCAATTCAAAAGAAAAATACCACATAAAAGTCACTTTGTAGGTTTTTATTAAAATATTGTAAATGCTTAAAAAAAATGTTATACTTTTATCATAATAGAATAGGAGGCAGAAGATGAGTTTATTAAAAAAAATTAATATATTATTAGCATGCACAGCACTCCTGTTTACTATACTTGTGATTCAAGATTCTTATGCTAAATACTTAACTGAAGCAAATGGAACTACTGATATATCAATTGCAAGATGGAAAATACTTGTAAATGGACAGGATATAAGAAATAACTCTAATATATCTAATGTAATAACTCCAAAATTTATTGAAAATGAACATATAAATAACAATATTATAGCACCAAAATCTGAGGGTTATTTTGATTTAGTAATAGATTGTGAAGCTGCAGATGTATCTTTTGACTATGAAATATCAACAAGTGTAAATGTAAACAGTAGCGTTAAAGACTTAAAAGCAACAGGATATTCAATAAATGGAGGAAATCGTCAAACATTAGATGATACAAGTATTATAAAAAATCGAGTTTTACAAAAAGATAAAATAAAACAAATAGAAATAAGAGTATATATAATATGGGATGATTCAGATAGTAATACTATGGATAATGAAGCTGATACTAATGCTACTAAAACAAGAAAACCTGCTAAATTGGATGTTAATTTATCATTTAAACAAGTAGCAGAACAAACACAAACTTCTTAATGGTCTTAAATACAAAAGATAGCATTTTCAAAATAAAAGAATTATTGTATAATTAATTTATAAGAAAAATAGAAGAAGGAGGAAAGATTTATAAAGTATTTATAAATCAAAGAAGACTATGAAAAAACCAAGAATCTTCAAACAAATGTTCGGGGAGGAGTAAAGCTAACAAATAATAAAGAACCCCTTCCAAAAAAAAAGAAAATAATAGCAATAGGACTAGTAGTAACATTACTAGTTTTAGTAGTGGGAATAACATATTCATTATGGACCTATGGATACTTAGGAGAGACAAATACATTACAAACAGGAGATGTATCATTAAAACTTCTAGAAAGTACAAGTGAAATAATAGATATAAAAAATGTCTTACCAAAAGGAGATAATGAAGGAAAAACACAAGAAGAAACATTTAATTTTGCAGTAATTACAAAAGCATCATATAAAACAGCTTTAAGTTATGATTTAAGTATAGAAAAACTAGAAGTAGATGAAGGCTATACTTCATTAGAAGATAAAGATATAAAAGTATATCTAGAAGACTATAATAACAATGAGTTATTAGCACCAAGTTTAATAAGTGATTTAAATAATAAAATATTGTATAGTAAAATTAATAAACATAGTAACACTACTACAGAAATAACAGATAAATATAAACTTAGAGTATGGTTAGATAAAGAAGTAGATATATCAAACTGGACAAAAGAAACAAAACTAGAATATAAATTTAAAATAGGAGTTAAGAGTGAGGAAACAGAAATAAGCCCAGAACCTAATGCACCAGTACTAGATAATGCAATGATACCAGTATATTATGATGAAACAACAGAAACATGGAAAAAAGCAGATAGTTCAAACAAAGATAATAATTGGTATAATTATGACTCTAAAAAATGGGCTAATAGTGTAACAGTATCATCGACTAACAGAAGTACTTATAAAAGTGCAAGTGTAGGAACAGAAATCTCAATGGATGATATATTAACAATGCAAGTATGGATACCAAGATATAAATATAAAGTATGGAATTATAATGCAGATGGAACAGCAACAAGTGATGAGCAACAAATAGAAATAACATGGGAAGATGGAACAGCAAAGACAGGAGAAATATCTTGTTATGATGCAATAAGTGGTACAAATAGAGATCCATCAGAAACATGTAAAGTAGGAAGTTCTACATGTACAGATGATACTTGTAATAATAAAACATATACTCATCCAGCATTTACCTTTGGAGAAGAAGAAATAGAGGGCTTCTGGGTAGGAAAATTTGAACTTACTGGAACAATAAGTAATATAACAGTAAAACCGAATTTAATTAGTTTAAGTACTCAAAGTAGTGTAAGTGAACTTGAAACGGGTATAATGAATATGAAAAATAGTGGTAATAGGTATGGATTAAGTACCACAACAGATATTCATATGATAAAAAATATGGAATGGGGAGCAGTAGCATATTTATCCCATTCAAAATATGGCACATGTGTTAAACCTTTTTTAAAATGTCACTTATAAATTTTTTTAAAATGTCACTTGTTA
>CAVFIB010000037.1:0-10519 GCA_963622385.1 Bacteroidaceae bacterium
CCGGCATTCAAGGGAAACTTTGGATGCTCGGCCATTCTATGACCGAGTAGTTCACGGAAATTATGCGGATAACTAAGAAAAAAGAAGATTAGTGAATGGGCGCATAATCGGCGCCATAGAGTGGAGGATATCGCCAAACTTGACGATATCTTGAGATGACTCAGGGTGAAAAGAGTTTAACACCCTACCCCTATACCGCACAGGGAAGTAAAGTGCGATTATATACAGGAACTTATAAGAGTAACACTTTATACGAGTGATCGGATCACCTCTAGGGGCGTGCCGTTGGATCCTCTGCCGATTGGCGGTTGATTGATGGCATTACACGCTTAGAGCTGGTCGTGGGAGCTGATACACCCACTTTGTCTGCACGTGGTTGGACACCACAATAAATATACTCCGGCATCGCAGACGGTTGACCAACTGGGAGCTTGTCGGCAGCTCATAAAGCCGATAGAAAGGAGCTACCATGCCACAAAACAATCGACCCGACAGCCTATCATATACCATGACGAAGAATGCATTATCTGAAAAGAGCCGTGATCCGGCGCACGCTATCACAGATCGGGACACCAAACGCACATACAAAGCAGCTATCAAGCGTTTCTGTACATGGACTAAAGAGAATAGATATACACGAGAGGAAGTTCTGGGCAATCCTCAAGCCTACTTGCAGCAGTATTCCGACAACTTGAAAGCACGCGGACTATCACCGGCAACGATTCACACCTATATAGCAGCGCCCTGTAAAGGACTAAACGTGCCTATGCAACATATAGACAAGCCAGATCGAGCCATACGCGAGATTACAAGGTCAAGAGGCGGAAAGAACCCACGAGGCAGGACGGACGCGGAAAAGTCCGAATATGCTCGTTTGGTGGCATTCCAAGCGGCTGTGGGACTTCGTAGGGCAGAGCTTGCACATCTACAGGGCAAAGACTTACAGAAGCGTGATGGGGTGCTATACGTGATTGTAAGGCAGGGCAAGGGCGGCAAGGAACAATGGCAGAGGAGCTTGAACGACCAGCTATCTATGATCGGGTGGCACTGATGGCGGTCAGCGTCTACCATTTGGCGCATTGGAGACTCGATGTGACAGTCTGTAATTACCTTACAGCAGGAGATTGTTAAATGGCTTTAGAACTTAAAATCGCATTGACTTTTAGGCGCCCCTAAAGTATACTACAGTTGGAGGTGAACTAATGACCAACAAAAAGATGGGACGTCCAAGGCTCGATAATGCAATTATCATCAGGCATAGCCTCAAATTTGACAAGCAGCTAGATGACCGTATGCGTAATTACTGCAAAGCGCATGGAGTTTCAATGGGTGAAATAGTCCGAACCGCGACACGGGCATTTCTGGACGCTCACGAGGGCAAATAAAAAAGGTCTGCCAACCTACCACAGCAACAGACCTTTAAATCTACAGAGGCAAGAAACCGCCCCACATGGAATTGTAACATGTCAAAGTGCTTCTTGCAACAGAAAGAGAGGCAGAAACAATGGAAAAAGAGTTAATTGAAAAGATCACAGAAATGTTACAGGACAAAGGCGAAGATATACTGTTATTAGTCTATGAACTATTAAAAAGAATCTAAAAATAAGGGGGCGATCTTCGCCCCTGTGAAATAAACTATTGAAAGTGAGGTTGCTATGACAGAAGAGGAAAAACGAGCTATACAAGAATATGAGAAAGGCTATAAAGAAGCTATTAAACTATCGCCTCTTTTATATCCTAGCAGTAAAATAGATACTGAAAAAGAAATAAAATCAGAAGGCTACAAAAAAGGACTAAAGAAGGGATTAGCGTTATTAAACAAAACTAAAGAAGAACAAGCAGAAGAAATCCTTAAAGCGCTTAACCAACTTGATGATAGTTCTACGATCTTGTTAAGCATCTTACTTTTATTACTTAACGAAAAAGAAGGAGCAAAGCTAATTCCGTACTTGTATAGTGTATTGGCGGACAATCCACAATGGAAAGAATTTAAAACGATGTCCGATTTAACAAAGCCTCGATTTGATGAAAATGGAAATCAAATTAGCAGCATGTGGAACTTTTTGTTAGAACAATTAAAGCAAAAGCAAAAACTTTCAACGGAAATGTCCGCTCCATTTTATGCAAGTGCAAAATTGGGAACCCCAAAATATTATACAAGTCCCAATACCAAAATATCAAATCTATTAAATAATGACAATATTTTTAGCGCTGAAAATGACGAGCCTTTAGGAGTTGCAGTCCTTAATAAAGGAAAAACAAACCAAACCATTATTACAGTAACAGCAACACTTGAAAATATAAATGACTTTCCGATAAAGGGAAAGCCTTTTACAGAATTTGATAGAGCTGTACACGATGCCATTGCTAGTATGTACGAGGACAGGAGAGCAAAAGGCGAACAACCAATATTCACCGCAGACATGATCTATCGAACAATGACCCACAAAGCAGCCAGTGAAAGAGTAAGTCCTCAACAACGAGCGTCAGTAACCGAAAGTATTACTAAAATGAGAAAAAACATATACATCAAAGCTAATTGTACACAGGAATTCATGAAAAAAGGCATTATTGTTAATTCCGAAGGGCAAACAGATCTTGAACGGTACTATTATAGTGTTGATGATTTTCTGCTAACAGCTAAGCATATTGAAAATATGGCAGTTGGCGGCGGAATTGTTGATGGATATCTTTTCCAAGAACCTATATTATTAAACTATGCAAAGATTACAAAGCAACTTTTAACTGTTAATGGAAACGCTCTAAGAATTCAAGAAGTTAATGACAAAGGGCAACCAACAGAAAATACAATATCTGATACAGATACCAGAATTGCAATAAAATCATATTTGATTCGAAGAATTGAAATAATGCGTCACGATGAAAAAAAAGCCACTGAAGCATTGATTAAATACAACAATAGAAGAGCAAAAGACAAAAATTTACCAGAAAAAAAACTTACTGAATTTCGCCAAAAAACAAGAGTAATAGCCTTTGATGACGCGTTTAAAATTACTGACATTACAATTGGTAGTCGTAAAACAGACGCTCGAAAATACATTTGTCAAGTTCTTGATTACTGGAAAGCAATTAAACATATAAAATCATACAAACTAAGAAAAAAAGGGAAGAGTACTGACGCTATTTTAATTGAGCTTTAAATCATAGAATTTACGGAAAATGCTAGGGTGGGAGGCTAGCATAATCCGTAAATTACCCTAGCATAATCCGTAAATTACCCTAGCATAATCCGTAAATACGAGGCTAGCATAATCCGTAAATACAAGGCACTATTTATCTAAGTACATAGAATTAAAAAGCCTTATTTTATGCGGTGTTACGGCATGTTTGTTCAACGTGACTACATTTGAATTTTCCGTAAATTTTGATTTCCTGTATGTATACGTAAGTATATGTACTAGCTATGCCGCCTAACTTGACAGGCGGCGGCTATCGCTCTATAAAAGAAAAAGGCAGCTGCACACCACCGACCAAAGCAACGTGCAGCCACCAAATCAACCAGACTGACGGAGCAGCCCGACCTCTGCCAGTGTATCACATATCGGGAGAAAGGTCAAACCATGACAGCAGAATCAATTATCACAAACCTAATCAACCAGAAACCAAAGGCAGCGAAAGAAAAGCATATCTTTCTTGTTGGAGACAATGAGAGTCTTTATAAGCAGATTATGGCAGCTCATTATTATGCAATCCAGATAGAAGCGGATAGACTGACAGCATACCTTGACGACCATCTTAATACTGAATCCCATATTAAGGACTATGTTTGGGTAACATGTGCAGGAAAGGCAGCCAATGAAACAATGAATACATTCTTTGAGAGTGAGGCGATCCCATATAAGCAGGGGTGGCGAATGGTTAAACAGTTGGGAAACACACCAACAGACGAAGCCGTAAAAGCAGCTCTTGAGAAATTCACAGTGGCAGAGGATGCGCAAGCATCTGAGTTACCAACTTACTACGACCACAAGCCGCATAACATGAGCCAGTATATAAACAGCATATTATTTACGGACGTTGAACGCATGAAAGCGGCTGGTAGCTGTAAAACGGGTTTTCCTGTACTTGATAAGCTAAGTAACGGTCTATATGCAGGGTTGTATGTCATCGCTGCCACAAGCTCATTAGGAAAAACTACTCTTGCATTGCAGATTGCTGATAATCTGGCGGCGGCAGGTCATGACATTCTGTTTTTTAGTCTGGAACAGTCGAGGCTTGAGTTGATCACAAAGAGCTTTTCGAGGTTGTTAAAACAAGAGAAAAACGAGTCTGTCAGCAGTTTGACGTTAAGGACTGGCGCGGATCCAGAGCGATTAAGGGAGGCAGCGGAGTTATACAAGTCATCTATTGGTGATCACATGAACGTGATTGAGGGTAACTTTGGCTGTAATATCGACTTTATCAAGTCATACGTCAAGGAGTATATCTCGAAGAATGAAATCACTCCAATTGTTTTTGTTGATTATTTGCAGATATTGCAGCCGTCAACAGAATTAAAGACTTCAACCACTAGAGAGTCTATCGACCAAACGGTTACAGCGTTAAAGCGGCTTAGCAGAGATTATGGCTTGACGGTCTTTATTATCTCAAGTGTGAACCGATCTAATTACATGCAACCGATTGATTTTGAGTCTCTGAAGGAATCGGGCGGCATCGAATACACAGCGGACGTTATTTGGGGGCTGCAACTACAGTGCTTGAATGACCCGTTATTTAACAGCAAAGAGAAGATCAAGGAAAAGCGCGAGCTTATAAAAGAGGCTAAAGCAGCAAACCCTAGACAGATCCAACTTGTGTGCTTAAAGAATCGCTACGGAATTGCAAACTTTACGTGCGACTTTGAGTATATGCCAGACTGCGACCTGTACACGCAAGAGACAGAGGGCTTTAACAAATGTTATGATAGTCCTTATGATAACACGAAACCTAAGAAAATATTATAAAGTAAAGTGATTTTGAGGCAGGATTTTATCTGCCTCTTTTCTATTGCCTAACTTGCTCCAAACATTGAGTTTAAGCGGTAAAAATGGTATAATAAAGATAAGATAAAGATATGGATAACTTGTAACTTTTCGGTATCTTTAGAGGAGGAATTATAGCATGACACCAGAAGCAAAGAAAGCTGCCGCGGAATATGCCAGAGAGTGGCGGCGTAAGAACCCAGAAAAGGCAAGAGCAGCACGCGAAAGATACTGGGAGAGGCTGGCTAGAAAGGAGAACGAATGCAATCAGAGTTCTACACGCAATACATAAAGTCGGATGCATGGGAGGCGAAGAAAGAGGAGCGCAAGAAGATAGACGGCTATCGGTGCGTATGCTGCGGACGGTCTGAAGATCACACGCGCAGAGGCTTACAGGTGCATCACATCACCTATGAGCGCTTAGGGCATGAAAACGTATATACAGACCTCTGTACAGTATGTGGTTCCTGTCACAAGAAGATTCATGCATATTATAATCGCGTTCGGTGTGCTGCATCATGATGGATCTAAAAGGGACTTCATACTGGGAGATATACGGAGAGGTGTTTCAGTTCTTCAAGCAAGCGCTGCCAGTGCAGAATAATGACCATTACTGGAACGAGGTTCTGGCACAGGGGGACGCGATCACAAAGAAGTATGCAGGGACAGCATATTATCAATTTGCAGTCGATCAAGTTATGGCAGTTATGAATGAGCTGTCGCGTTATTCCGATAAAACATCACAAAAGGAGGTAACCCATGGAAGAATTAGACTTTAGCGGTGTTGATGAACTGCTAAATACAGACCTAAGCTGTCTTGATGAGTTGTTAGATACAGATTTAAATGAGCTTGATAGCCTTTTAGATACAGATTTAAGTGAGTTTGATAAACTGTTAGATGTAGATTCGATTGAGCTTGACGAGCCGCTTTTTGACCTGATATTTGATGATGATTTCGTTTAGCGAACGTTCGCTAAAAAATAACGAGCGTTCGGATAGCTATTTAGGCTCGTTTTTTCAAGGTTTTATGCGGTTTATAAGCCTTGCAAATCCTTGCTTTTTTATACTGACAAATACTGGAATTTACACGGAAAAATGTTGAGATTTGTTGAAATTTACAAGGATTTTGCACCCTAAGAAACCCTAAGGTTTTTCAATGATTTGACTGTTGTTAACTGTGGTCGTAAATGTTGCAAACTGTTGCAAAAAGGTTCGGATTTTTTGTTGGAGAATGTTGGCGCAAATGATGGAGTAAAAACCTAGTAAAACCTAGTATTTGATGCTAAGAAATGCTAACATTTGATAACATTTCCAAAACAAATGAATGCCATTGTTTAAGACCTTGCAAAAGTATATAGAGTCGTTCCAGATCGGAGCGGCTCTTTTTTACTTGACAAACTATCTTATCTGGTTTATGCTTGCGTCAGAATTAAAAATAACGCAATAGGAAAGGGGAATCTACTATGGCAAATAATATCATTCAGCTTTGGGATGAGTCTGCAAGTGTGCGTAGTATAGAGGTTGATGGCGAGATCTGGTTTGTTGGAAAAGATGTTTGCCAACACTTCGGAGATACCAATTATAGACGTACTTTGGCACGTGTGCCAGACGATCAGAAACGCAAGATACCATTTCAGACACGCGGAGGCACTCAAAGCATGACTACCATCAATGAAAGTGGGGTCTACTATATACTTCTGACAATGCAACCTCAAAAGGCTGTGTCACTGGCTGACGAGGCGCTACAAGCCCGAATTGAAAAGGTAGAGAAGTTTCAGCACTGGGTTACTCACGATGTATTACCCAATATTCGTAAGTATGGCGCTTACTTTAAAGGCATGGAGGAGTTGAGTGATACACAAATCAAGATAAAGCTGCTGAGTGAGCAACTTGCTCAGATGGGCGCACATGTCTAAAGGGTGTATCACAAAATTAGTGTGACCAGGCACACTAAAATCATGAGGAGGAAACAGAATGCCACGAGAAACGATTGCAAGCTTGAAAGAGCGCATTGCAGGGCTTGAGAAGCGGATTGAGGAGTATCATATAGCATGGAGTGAAGCTATCAGACAAAAAGACGCAGCAGTGCAGGAAACGGACGAATACAAGGCTCTTGAAAAGGCGTTGGCAGCTGAGCAGCTTAAAACGGCCGAGGCCATGCGCCTCTATCAGAGTGAATCAAGAAAGCGCGAAGAACTGCGCATCGAGTACATCGAACTGAGAGAAAAGCACGATGCCCTCACAACCGCCTACAATGCCCTTGAGAGCGATTATAAACGAGTGTGTGAAGAATTACAGCATATGCCAGCCAAAGAGCCACACAACGCACGAGGAGCCGGACGCAAGCCAAAGATCACGCAGGAGCAGGTGGAAACGGCGCAGCGGATGCACGCAGAGGGCTTGAGCAGCAGGAAGATAGCAGCGGCGGTTGATCTGTCACCCAGCACGGTCCTGAGAATCTTAAGAAACGAATAGCAAGTTATAGAGGTGTTGCCAGATGGCAGCGCCTTTTCTCATTCCACAACGTCACAGGATGCCATTTAATCCGTTTTAATGTCTTAGGGTAGATCTATTCGTCTAAGACGCTTCAATGCCTAGAATAGCCGCGTAGGATGTGTAAGAATATGTTTAACGAGCTATCCGACCTCTGCTACTTAGACTTTCGCTCAAAAATGAGCAAATCTTTTTTCCCAAAATTGGGAAAAATTGCATTGAAATTATTTTTGACGCAGATCGGGCAACTATTCCAAATTAGGAATAGCTCATTATAAGGGTGTATCACAAATGGGGTGAATAGTGCTCATAGCATCTAAGCTTGGTTAGTGTGTTATGTATAACAATAACATGATAGCGAGTGTATAACAGCTCCATATTTCCGATATCAGTAAAAAGGGTGTTCGGGACATTGGTTAAGGGTGTACATAGTGGTACTCCCTTTATTGGCTGCTCGACTACCAGAACGGTATGTGAAGTAGCAATTCGCCACTCCATGTTTCAAGGGTGTGAAATCCCAATTTAGGACTCCATGTCGAATCCTGTCATAATATGCACCGCAATAAGCGACATTTTTTGACTTGATCTATTTTAATTGTACACATTTGTATATACAAATGCAGCACTAAAAACGCAAAAACTTTTTATCTATTCGGCTTTGGGTCTTTTTCGGGGTATATTTGTTCGCGAAACCTGAGTTTTGCGAATAGTTTCATCGTCTGCGAATCTGAATAGTACATTTCATCAACCTTTTTAACTGTGATTAACTGAATAATTGTCTGATAATTAAATTTGACGTAAAACTGTAAAAAGTCATTTCTTCAAGTGCTTTTAAAACTTTGCCAACTGATAAGAGAAGCAAAAGCTATTAGTCATTATTGACTAGCAGCTCATAGGGTCGTTTTTGTGATACACCCTTAGCGAACCCGCTCATTTCTGAACAGGTTGAGGCATCCAACGTGCCAGATCAGCCCTCTGCGCCTTCAATTATCGACCTGTAAGGGGGATGTGCAGCAGTGGTCTATTTCATCCTTTGATTGATGGCAATGTGTATTACATATAAATACATAGTAAACGTATAGTTTACATGCGGAAATGCGGCATAAACAGGGAAAAGAGGCGACCATGAAATCGTGATCACGACATGAAAAAGGCTGCTGAGGGGCATTTTTACGGCATTTCAAGAGCCAGAAGTGCGGCTTTTGGCTCTTCGGCTTGACAATTGGACAAATTACAGGCAAAATGAAATCAGAATATGAAATGGAGGTGGCAAGGATGGCATTACCAAAAGAAGAAATAAAAACAATAGCTGACATTGAAGCGTTACCAGAAGGGACACGAGCAGAGCTATTTGATGGAAGAATATTCTTCAACACTGCGCCTACAATAACTCATCAGAATATTGTGAGCTTTCTGCATGGGACAATCTGGAGTTATATTCGTTCTAAAGGTGGCAAGTGCAGAGTTTTTCCGGCTCCATTCGATGTGCAGCTAAATGCAGACGATATCTACAATCTTGTACAGCCAGATATCACAGTTGTGTGTGACCCTGATAAGTTGAGTGGGGGCAAGCGATGCATAGGCGCACCAGACTGGGTAATCGAGGTGGTATCTCCATCAACACAGGCACAGGATTACATTGTCAAGCTCAATAAATATTTGGCAGCAGGAGTCCGTGAATACTGGATCGTAGATCCAAAGCAAGAACGAGTGTCGATGCGTAACTTTGAGAAACTAGACTGTAATTTCTGTAACTTCAGTCAATCCGCTACGGTTGGCATTTATCCAGATTTAGTAATCAATTTTGCGGAAATGGAACTGTAAGCAGAAGGTGTCCTCTAATGGGACGCCTTCTTTTATGATTGGAATGGTGGAACATATAAGAAATGAAGATCATGAAAGTATACGGATACAAAAGGGAAAATGAAGATCTAACGGAAGTTGAACGACTAATCAATCAACCGTATGAGACATACATTGCATCAGACCGCGATAGCAACGCTTTTCAGCGATTGAAGCAAGACATGATGCATGAGCCAGGATTACTCATTATAAGCTCTTTATGTGTGATTGGCGCTAATAAAAGAGCGATTTTAGGGGAATTGAAGAAAACGGTATATCAACTATAGTCTATGATTTGGCTGCTACGTGGGTCTTTAATGACCCTATAGCGAGTGATTTAGTATTGCGAGTGCTTATTGATATATACTCCTCATTGCAGGACAATAAAAGCTTTGAGGCTCCAGTTAAAACGGGACGAAAGAAAATAATTTTCCCAGAGAATTGGGAAGAGCTTTATGATAAATGGAGTAGTGGTGAGATGACCGCAAAAGAATTTATCGAGCGAAGCGGGCTAAAGAAGGGAACCTTTTACCATTTGGTAACGGAGTACCGATCACTCAAAAAATAAATTGAGCTTGCATCTTTTCCAGATATCTGCTACAGTAAAGATGTTTGGTGATTGTTTATTAAGGTTTGGAAGCGCGATAGAGTGCTTCTAAGTGTAGAGGCTCCAATGCTCGGAGGCTCAGTGTTTAAGTTAAAAAAAATTAAGTGTATGTATCACGAGTGCAAAAGTAAGGGGTATAAGATGATATACTTCCTTTTTTGGTACTCGTTTTTTTGTTTAATGGCTGCTATCCAGAGGGGATAAGCGGCGGTGTAATCGGCAGTGAGCCAAAGACAGAAACGGAGCAATATTGGCGTTCCAAAAATGGAAAACCAATTGTCCCAGTAGATTAACTTGCTTCCTAAAAGTGGGAAGCGATTTCTGAATCAAATCAAATTGTAAATCCCAAAGACAGAAAGTAATTGATTGTGATCAAGTGACCTCGTAAAATCCGCGCTAGAGGTGTGCTGCATGGACAAAAAAGCGTGCGCGGCAGATAGTGGATACTGGCTTTTGTGGTAGCCAGAAAGTAAAGAAAAACTGGTTATTTGAGCTGTTAAGCGTGGCAAATAACCAGTTTAGGAATCTGGCGCGGGAATCCTCGGCCATTCAATGACCGAGATGAAAGCGCCGCTTGCTTTTTTAAAGCCTAGGT
>CAVFIB010000038.1:0-10491 GCA_963622385.1 Bacteroidaceae bacterium
TCGAGGTATCATTTCTAATAATGATAAGGTATCATTTTAAAAAAGGATTAACATAAACATAATGTTTGTTGACAGTTTTTTTTATAAGTGATAAGATATTGTTAGAGGAGGTAATGGTATGGTAGGAATAGAAGAACTTTATGGAAAAATTGAGAATAGATTAAAAGAAAATGGTATTAACAAACATAATATAGATAAATATATGTATTTGTATAGTTTAGAAATGGATGATTTAAAGAAAATATTAGCAATTGATTGGAATGATGAAATTATCTTTGAACATCTTATAAAAACTTATGCTTCAACTAGTAAAAATAGGGAAGATAAGGCTAAACTTTTGGAGTATATTTCTGATAATACTGATATTAGTAATGATAGACAAAAAATTATTTCTTCATCAAATATTGTTAATGAAATGGATGAGTTTAAGGATGATTATGATAATATTTTTTTAATTATAAGGATGGTTCTTGATTCGAAAACTAATGAAGGTGCAGCTGGAGCTTTAACTATTACTAGAAAAGTGCTTGATTACTTAAGTGAAGAAGATAATACTAATGAAATGAATAGGCTTTTAAGCTGTAGACTTGTGGAAATTATTGGTTTTATGACTAGGACTGAAGATTCATATAAGGCTTCTGCAATTACAGATATGATCAAATCTAAAAGTGAACTTAATCTAGGAGTGTTGTGTGGTTTATCTTCTATTATTTCTCGTGCTACAGATGAAAAACAAACTTCTACAATAATAGATATATCAAATAATAAGGGCATAAAAGATAAGAGTTTAGAACTTATTATGGCTAATAAAGCTATTAACTGTAGTACTTCTTCTTTACCAGATTTATATGAAATACTTAGTTATTCTGATGAAGTTAATAGAAATGATTTAATACTTGATATTGATCAAATTGAGGATGAAAAGGTAAGACAGAGATATTGAATAAATGATTATTGTTTTTATACAGTAATCTTTTTTCTTGATATTCATATTGATATTTTTACTATGATTAGATATAATTAAGGAGGTGGAATTATGGATAAAATAATATATAATGTACTTGAAACTTTAGAAAAGAATGGTTATGAATCTTATGTTATAGGAGGGTATGTTAGAGATAAAATTCTCGGTATTAGTACTATGGATATTGATATAACTACTAAAGCTAGACCCAAAGAAGTTCTTAATATTTTTAATGATTATGATGTTAAATTGCATGATTATGGAAATGTTTCTTTTAAGTGTGGTAATTATAAATTTGATATTACTACTTTTCGTAAGGATGTTAAATATATAAATAATAGAAAACCTGAAAAAATAATATATATAGATTCGTTTTTAGAAGATTTAAAAAGAAGAGATTTTACTATAAATTCTATGTGTTTGGATCTTGATGATAATATAATTGATATCTATGATGGAAGAAAAGATTTAAAAAGAAAAATAGTAAGATCGATCGGAGATCCTTATAAAAAGATGGAGGAGGATGCACTTAGGATATTAAGGGCAACCAGATTTTGTAGTGTTTTTAAATTTAGATTGGATAATAATTTAAAAGATGCAATTATCAAGAACAAAAGTCTTTTGCGTAATTTATCTTATGAAAGAAAGAGGGAAGAGTTAAATAAGATATTCTGTTCAAAACATAAGAAGTATGGTGTTAAATTATTAAGGGATTTAGGGCTTTTAGAAGAATTAGAATTAACTAATATTAAGTACATTTTTAGAACAAATGATCTTATTGGCATGTGGTCTATGATTACAGATGCTGATTATGCTTTTACTAAAAAAGAAAAGGAGTTAATTAAGAAGATAAAAGCAGTTATGAATGAAGATATAAATGATAAGTTTATTCAGTATAAGTATGGTAGTTATCCAATTTCTGTTGTTAGTGATTTGAAAGGCTTTAATACAAAGAAAATAATGTCTAAATATGAGAAGCTTCCTATCAAGGATAGAGAAGAATTAAACATAAATGTTGAGGAAATTTGTAGAGTGTTAGGAAAAGCTCCAAATAAATTTTTAGGTAAAATTTTTGAAGACATAGAAAATAAAGTTTTGGCTGGAGAACTTGTAAATGATCAGAAAGTCCTTAAAGAATATGTTAAATTAAATTACTAGGAGGTGGTATTGTGAAAAGTAAGAAAATTTTTGGAATAGTTAAATCAAAAAATTTGGTTATTCCCAGTGTTTTGCTTACTAATTATAAAGAACTTAAACTTGATCTTAAAGAGTTATTGTTTTTAAGTTTTTTAATGTCTTACGATCAGGTTATTAGTTTTGATCCGGTTTATTTTTCAAATGTCCTAGGATTTGAGGTTTCAGAGATAATGGAACTTGTTTCAAATTTGTCCAATAAAAAGTATATAAAACTAGAGGTTAAAAATAATGATGGTAAAATAAAGGAATATATTGATATAAATTATTTATATGAAAAACTTACTTCCATGATGATAGATGGTTTAGAGGAAAATGAACAGGAACATTCTGATATATATAAAGTAATTGAAACAGAACTTGGAAGGACTTTGTCTCCGATTGAATATGAAACTATAGCAAGATGGCTTAATGCAAGTGTTAGTGAGGAATTGATCAAGGAAGCTCTTAAGGAAGCAGTACTTAATGGTGTTAGGAATCTTAAGTATATTGATAGGATTATCTATGAATGGACTAAAAAGGGATATAAAAAGGTAAGCGATGTACGAAGAAAACCAATTAAGGAAGAAAAGAATATTGAATTATTTGAATATGATTGGTTAGATGAAAATGATTAATACTGTATTAGATTATTTGGAGAAATTATTTCCAAATCCTGTATGTGAGTTAAATTATAAAAATGATTATGAACTTTTGATTGCTATTATGTTAAGTGCACAAACTACTGATAAAAGGGTAAATATAGTAACAAAAGATCTTTTTTTAAAATATAAAAATGCAAAGGAACTAAGTTTAGCAGATATAAAAGATGTAGAAGATATAATGCGTAGTTTAGGCAATTATACAAAGAAAAGTTATGCTGTTATAGAAATAGCGAAGAAAGTAACTGAATGGGGGAGTGTTCCGAAATCTAGAAATCTTCTTTTGAGTCTTCCTATGGTTGGTAGAAAAACTGTTAATGTTTTTTTGAGTGAATATTATGGTATTCCAAATATTGCTGTGGATACTCATGTTGAAAGGGTTTCAAAGAGATTAGGAATATCATCTCCTAGTAGTGATGTTTTGGAAGTAGAAAATAATTTAAAAAAAGTTATTCCTAGAAATTTGTGGTGTTATACTCATTTAAGATTGGTTTTATTTGGGAGATATTATTGTACTACAAGAAATCCAAAATGTGATAAATGTAAATTGAAAAATTTGTGTCAAAAGGACAAAATAAAATGAGCAAATGCTCATTTTTGTTTGTGCCTTTTAATAACTAGTGTAATTGTTGCTACTGCAAATACTAAAGTAGTTCCAGAAAGGATGTAAATTAGTACTTTAGTGTTTTCTATTTTTTCTTTATAATAGTCTTCTATTTCTTGGTTATATTTTTGGATTGTTTCTTCTTCTTTGTTATATGAATAGAAGCCTTCTTCTCCGGTTCTAGTATTTATTCCATAAATTATTGCGAAGTTTGAAGAACTTGATATTTTATAGCATGTAACATCAATATCATTAATTGTTTCTGTATATTGTGTATAATTATCGATAGTTTTGTTAGTATCAAGAGGTATGAAAGAAACTTCTTTTAACTTTATTTCATTATATGGTTTATATTCTCCGGTTTTTTCATTATAGATAAATAATTTAATTTTATTATTACTATCTTTAAGTGGAATTAAAGTTAATTTAGTTGTTTCGTTGTAAAGAGTAGTTATTTCATTATCTCCGATTGTAATTTGTTTTTCTTTGTAACCTTCTGGTATATCTATTGAATCAAAGTTTTGAATTAGTACATATTCTTCATTTTCTATTTTAACTTTGATTTTATTTTTTGTAGTTAATGTCACTAAAATAGAATATGTAAGTTCTTCGTTATCATTATTTGTAACAACTATTTCAAATTTATTTTCTCCTTCATCTAATTTTTTTACTCCAGTTCCCTTTACTTTTGAATTTTTACTTTCAGGAGTAGCATTGATTGTTATTTTGCTTATATCTTCGACTTTTAATGTGTAATCTGTATTATCTTTTGTAAAAGAAGGGGATAAGTGATATCCTTGAACTTCTAATGAGGATAAGTAATTGCTGGTATTATTATCACCGTTTTTAGTTATTTTTATTGTAACTGGATTAATTTTTGGATTTAAAGTATTATTTTTAGAATCTGTTACATAATATGATTTTACTGTTATTTTTGTTGTTCCTTCTTTTAAAGCTTTAAATTTATATGTTTTTTTTTCTTGTTTTGTATCATTGTCAGGTTTATCTATAGTATATGGATTGTCTTTTAGTATTTTTAGTTTTGTATTGTCAAAGTCAAGAGTGTATTCATATTCTCCTAGATTAGTGTTGCTTTTTATATTTACACTTACTGTTATTGTGTCTCCTTCTTTTATGTTTTGTTTATTTGTATCTAAAGATATAGTTGTGTTATCAGCATATGCTGTAATAGGAAGTAAGAATACTGATAACAGTATAAATAAAAATTTTTTCATAATTCCTCCATTTTTGTTATATATAATCAATTAAAATTCAGGGTGCATTGTATAATCACTTGGCATGTTTTTATAAACTGGTATTTTAAATACATATCCTTTGCTTATTAATTTTAAGTCATAATATGATTCATATGTTGAAAGACTTTCTCCTGCTGGTGCTAATATATTAGTCATATATTGATGGGCATAAGTAGGAGCACTTGCTCTAGGACTAGTATTAAATTTTTGATAATACATTGTGTCTTGTCCTTTATTTATATAACCATTAGCTATAAAGTCTGCACCATTTATTATAGCAGCCTTTCTGGTGTTCCAAGGAGTTTCATCTAAATCTTCGATGTATCCTGCTGCTGCTGCAAGACCTCTAACAACAGGGTTGCTTCCATAAGCTTCAATATTATAGTAATTATATATTCCTTTAAGTGATTTATTTACACTTACTTTGTACCAACCACTAGAACAACCACCAGTAGTTTTATATATTTTTTGATTATCTAATATTTTAACTGTATCATTACTATTAATAGTCATTCCATTTCCATTAGGATATGTAAGAACTTTATTATTAGTCCCAGATCCTTTTCTTACATTTACATTTCCACTTTTTACTTTGAAATATGAGGTTCCATTTGTTTTAGTAACTGTACCCTCGCTACTACAAACGTAACCAGCATTTGTAACATTCCATGTTGCGCTTACTGTTCCTGATACTCCAGCATAGGAACTGTTACTTCCTCCCTCTTGTTTAACTCTACTAGCTAAATGAACTGGACTGACATTATATTTTTTTCCTGCTTCTATAAAGTATCCAGCATATTCATCTGTATCTAAATAAGTGCCATCTACGATACTTCTTACTGCGCTTTTAGTATGATAATTGCTATCATAACTAAGAACTTCAAAAGCAAATATATTTTGTTCATTTAAGTAATTTCTTGGATCAAGCATGTAGGCTAGATATCCATCTGATGCTGTTCTCCAATTAGGTGTTTCTCTTACTGTTGTAGATGCTATATAAGGTCTTTCAGATATTTGTGTATAGTTTTTATAACTTTCACCATTTACGGCATCTATAAAGTTTAGACCTGTATTTTCAGCTTTAAATACCCAGTTTGGATATTTTTGATGTAAATAGGTTAGGAAAGGACAATAACTAGCAGGAAATCCAGCATTTTTAAGTTTATTACAATAATTAGTATCATTTTTTGTAACTTCACTATATTTATTAACTAAACTTTTACAAATATAACCGGTTCTGTTATTGTAATAAGTTATTTTATACCAACCACTAGAGCAACCACTATTGCCTCCTGAGGTACCAGTAACATTTAATTCAGTACCAAGATATATTGTATCTTTAACACTACTAGCAGTAGAAGCAGAACTTCTTACATAAGCATAGTTTTCTCTTACTTTATAGTTCCATGTATTAGTGGTGTAATAGTAACCACTAGATGTTTTATATTTATTTGTTTTTTTAGTTGTACTGTTATTAGTACTATTATCTGTAGTTTTCTTAGGAGTTCTATCAAGTTCAGTATAACTACTACAAATATAAGCATTAGAACCATTGTATTTTATTTTATACCAACCACTAGAGCAACCAGTACCTTTATATTTTTTAGTACTTTCTAGTATTACTTTAGTATTTTTACCTAGGTTTTTAACTATGGAATAATTTGTTCCTGCACCTTTTCTAATATTAACACTTTGAACTGTGTTTGTTGTATTGTGATTAAAAGTAAGGTATGCGCTACAAACATAGGCATTCGAGCCATTTAGTGCTATTTTATACCAACCACTAGAACAACCAGTACCTTTATATTTTTTTGTACTTCTAAGTGTAACTAGTTCTCCATAGGAAAGTTTTTTTATAGAACTACTGTTAGTTGTGGCTTTTTTTCTAACATTAACTCCAGTTGAGTAGTTTACTGTGTAAGCACTATTTGTTTTAGTAGTATAAGCACTACAAACATAACTTATATTATTTTGATAATGAACTTTATACCAACCACTAGAACAACCAGTACCTTTGTATTTTTTTGTGCTATATAATGTTAATGCTTGTCCATATTTAATTGTTGCAATTTTAGTGCTACTTGAACTTGCACTTTTTCTAAGACTAGTACCATCTAAGTTATTCACTACTAGTTTATTATCTTTTATGTAATTATATGTATAATCACTACATACATATATATTAGATAAACCATTATATTTTATTTTATACCATCCTTTAGAGCAACCAGTACCTTTATATTTAGAGGTATTGAGTAGAGTAAGCTGTCTATCTTTTACTATTCCTTTATAAAGATTATTATTAGTACCAGGACCATATCTACTATTGATTTTTTGTTTCCAATCGACATTGACTGTTGGATCAGATACAGATACGTAAGTACTACATATATATTTTGTTTGTCCATTATAATTTATTTTGAAATAACCTTCTGAACAACCTGAGTCACTTTTTATAGGAATTGTATTATAAATTATAAATGTATCGTTTACTTTCATTTTTCCTGCTGTTGAATAATTCTCACCAGGTCCATTTTTTATATTTACTGTCCCATCATAAATGCTTCTTACAATTAATGACGCATCAACATTTTGTACTACAAATAAAGATGATATCATCATTATACATATAAAAATAAATTTCTTCATTTTACTATCACTACCTTTCTTTTAGCTTCTATATATATTATAGCAAGTTTATTTGGTTTTACCTATGGTATTTCTTCTTTTTTTTTAAGAATTTACACATTTTTTTACTGATTTAGATGGTTTTGAAATTTGCATTAATTAAAAAAATATGATATAATTTAGCGTGTTAGGAGATGTTATTATGAACTTATCTGTCTAAAGCTACATTTTAGATAGAATCCAATATTAAAGTATTGGCAAAAAAAATAAGAAAGGAGTGAAATCTTGAATCCTAATTTAAAAATTGAAAAAAGGATTCTTAATATTTCTTTTATCGGTAGTATTGCTTTTTTAATAGCAGAAGTTGTTATGGCTTTGGTAACGGGCTCAAATGCAGTATTTATGGACTGTGTATTTGATATTGCAGATATTGTAATGATAGGACCATTTATGCTTTTAATTCCGCTTTTATATAAAAATGAAACTGAAAAAAGGCCTTATGGTTTTTCTCAAGTAGAATCACTTTTTGTACTTCTAAAATCTGGGGTACTTATCGTAATTACTTCATTTTTAGGTATAGACAGTATAAAAACTATTATAAACGGAGGAAATGAAGTAGATGCAACCTCTGTTGCTATATTTGAACTGATGGTATCTTTTGTATGCGTAATTATGTATATTTGTCTTAGTCGTTTAAATAAAAAATATACATCCCCAGCGGTCAAAACAGAAGTTTATATTTGGAAACTAGATTCATTTAGTACTTTAGGAGTAGGAGTTGCTTTTATAATAAAACATATACTAGATAGTAATGGATTTTCAAATATTGGACTTTATGTGGATCCGATTATTGCTATAATTATTGCTATATTCTTATTAAAGGAACCAATATCGCTTTTTATAGAAGCAGTTAAAAACTTAATATTGTTTGCACCAGATGAAGAAACAACTGGTAAAATACGTAAGGTATGTTCTGAAGGACTAGAAAAGTATGGGTGTTATATAAGTTTCTTGGATGTAGTAAAAACAGGAAGAAAACTTTGGATAGTAGTATACTTTGTATTAGATAGAGATACAGTAAGTGTCAAAAAACTAAGAGAAACAAATAAAATAATAAAAGAGGGATTAAGTAAAGAATTTGATAGTATTAACATAGAACTTGTCCCAGATATTGATGAATTAGAATTTGAAAAAGTAAAAGCTAAGAATATTGCTAGAAGACCTGATAAGACAAATTATATAGAAAAGCAAACTGAAATAAAAAGGAATAAAAAAGAAACAAAGAAAGAAGTAAAAGAGATAAAAAAAGTTATAAAAAAAGAGCATAAGGATAATAAATTATTGCTCAAATCCAAGAAATAATTATTATTCTTTTTTTGTCTAGTTTTGTCTTGAAAAAGTAATTTAGTTATGGTATTATTTTTAGTAATATTATGGGAGATGAGTATATGAAAAAGAGAAATATTATTTCACTAAGTGGAGATTTAGCGTCAGGCAAGGGTGCAGTATCTGAGGTTTTAATGGATAGATTATCATATGGCATTTATAGAAATGGTGAGTATTTTAGAAAGCTTGCAAGAGAACATAATATGCAGCTTGCAGAATTTGGTAAATATGTTGAAGAACATCCAGAAATAGATATAGAAATAGAAAATAGTGCTAAAGAGTATGCTAAAAATAATGATAATTTTATTATAGATGCAAGGCTAGGATGGTATGCTGTACCTGAATCATTTAAAGTATATTTAAAAGTTGATATTGATGAGGCTGCAAGAAGGGCTTTTTCAGATGTGAAAAGAAAAGATATGGAATCTTTTAGTGATATAGAGGAGCATAAAAGGGCATTAATTGAAAGAGTTAAATGTGAAAACGAAAGATATTTTAAATTATATGGAGTTAGAAAAGAGGACTATAATAATTATGATTTAGTAGTAGATACAACTAATTTAACTCCTGAGGAAGTAGCGAATGTTATAATAAGAGAATATAATAAATGGAAAAGTATTTAATATAAAGTAATAAAGAGGAGTAGTAAGACATGATGAAAAATAAGGTAAGAGCTATTAGCATATTATCTGTAGTTGTAATTGTTTTGTTTTTATATCTTTTACTTGGAGGATGTTTTCATAATAATAAGAAAATGCTTAAAGGAATAAATTTAAATGATTATAAAGGGTATGATAATCTTATGATAGTAGCACATCCGGATGATGAAACTTTATGGGGATTTAATGAACTTGATAATAAAAAGTTTTTAGTGGTATGTGTAACATGTGGAAGAAATAAAATAAGAGAAAAAGAAATAGAAAGTGCAATGAAGATGACTGATGATAAGCTTATTTCACTTGGGTACACAGATAAGTTTATGAAAAGAAGAAGTAAATGGAATTTTAGTTATAAAAATATAGAATATGATTTGAAAACAATAATTAATTTAAAAAAATGGGATAATATAGTTACTCATAATAAAGATGGGGAATATGGTCATATGCATCATAAAATGGTTCATAATATGGTTTATGATATAAAACCAAAACATTTAAGTTCATTTGGTAAGTATTATACAAAAAGAAAGATACAGAAACTTGATCCGAAAGTGCTAGAAAAATATAGATTAAATGAGAAAACATTAAAACATAAAGAACAAGTACTTACAAGATATAAGTCTCAGAAAAAGGTTAAAGATATGTTTAGCCATATGATTCCATATGAGAATATTGATATATAAGGTGGTTATATATCTTTTTTTATCTTATAGGAAAGTGATTTTTCATTAGTTATGAAAAAAATACAAAATCAGACACAATAAAAATAAGCCCAATTCTGTATTTTGCAGGAAAGTTATACTTTTTACTAAAAACTAATATAAATTATTTAATTTTTAGAGTTTATATTAAAATAATAGTTTAACTAAATAATTAGATAAAGCTATTTATAAATAAACAAATTATTTCTAGTATTAAAAATAAACCAGCTAAAGTTAATCCGTATTTTTCTATTGCTTTCGCAGCTTTAATATCTTTCTTTTTAAGAATTTCTTTTATAATTAACTCAGACATGATAGTTAAACATGTAGCTATACCAAAAGCACTAACACTATCCATATAAGTTTCCCTCCTTTTATTTTATAATATCAGAATAAATAAGGTATTGTCAATGCGTTTAATTTTAATAGAAATTATTGATTGAGTGGATGTAAGTATA
>CAVFIB010000039.1:0-10464 GCA_963622385.1 Bacteroidaceae bacterium
CACCCGCATAGCGGGTGGTTTTATCATGTTCCTATCTCGGAACATAATAAAAAGTCCCAAAGGACTTAATTTAATTAATAGCTTTTCCATTAACATATAACTTATAGCCATTAAAATCAATATTGCTATAACTAGAATCATCATCAGATAAACTAGTCACATAACTATTACCAGTAAGCTTAATCTTAGAATCCTTACTTAAACTAAGTTTAAGCGATTTAGCACTATTATCTCCATTAATAACACCTTCATAAGAAGAACCAGATTTAAGACTCATCTCAAGAGAAGATATCTCATCAACAACAATATTACCAGTAACACTTTGATTCTTCATAACAAGAGTAACATCTCCACCATTAGATCCTTCATTACCCCAAGAATCCTTTTTAATTCTTAAAAAATTACCAGAAGAATCAGTATTAACTATATCATTATTCTCAAGATATATATAAGCATTAGTATTAGTCACATAAAAACTATCACCTTTTTTTGTAGTTATAGAACTATTTTTAGAACTAAACTCTGCCTTACCACTCGCAGCATCACCACTCATAGACTGATATAAAAACACATTCTTATAAGTAGTAGATTGCCCATTAAGCTTAGTATTACTATCAACAAGTATGCAATCATTCAAAGAAACTTTATTCTTTCCTTCAATAACAACACCCTCAGAAACATTAGAAACAAGTTTAGCCTTAGAAACTGTTATATCAGCAGTAGAATATATAGAAGGAGAACCCTTACCATTAGTAGTATAAGTACCACCATTAACCTTAACAGTACCACCACCTCTATCAGTTCTAATAGCAGCACTAGAAGTACCAGAAGTATTAATAGTTAAATTAGAAGCATTCATCTTACCACCACCAGTAGTCATAATACCACCAGAATTATCCTTAGTAGTAGTTATCTTAGAATCACTAATATTAACAGTAGTACCATCACTAGAAGAATTATTAGTAGTAGCACTACCACCATAACTAAACACACCATTAGCACCCTTAGCACTCGTCTTAATAGTAGAATTCTTAATAGTTAAAACAGAACCACCCTTAGCAATAATACCAGAATTAGTACCATAAAAACTAGTATTATCACCACCATCAGAATCCCCAGTCTTAGAAACAGTAACCTTATTCATAGAAACAGAAATATCACCATCTACCAAAACAGCATTCTTATCACTACTAGAAGAAGAATAACTCTTATTAGAAATCTTCTTACTAGAAGTTATCTCCTCACTAGCACTATAACTAGTAGAACTATTATTACTAGAAGAACCATCAATAACATAGTTCTCAGTAACAAACCCACTACCAAAACAAATAACACAAGACATAATAACAATACTAAGAATATAAATAATAATCTTATCTTTATTATAGAAAGCTTCCTTAAAACCTTTCCTATTAAAACAAGACATAACCAAATACATAACAATTAAAGAAATAAATAATCCCAAAACACCAAATATAACATAATAAATACAAGAAAGCTTAACAGAATTATTCATATCTAAATTACCACCTGGCATACCACCATTAGAATCAGGTTGATTACCTCCATTATTATTCACATCACCAGAAGAATTATTACTATTTTCACTAGAATTATCTGAAGAACTATCAGGTTTAGCAGGAGGTTCTGTCATATTACTATCACTTGAATTACTAGATTTACTACTAGAACTATTATTTGAACTATTATCAGATCCAGGCTTAGCAGGAGGCTCTGACATATTATTACTATTACCACTATCATTTGGTTTATCTGGAACACTACTTGCATTATCATCAGAAGAACCACTAGAACTATTATCACCAGCAGTACTACCAGTATTACTATCAGGCATAGATGGGGCATTACCTCCACCATTCATACTAGAAACATTCTTATCACTAGTACTAACATGACTACTAGCATAATAACTAGTAAAAACTATTCCTCCAAGCAAAAAAAATATTAAAACTATCATAATTAAATTCTTAATCCATCTTTTAATAAAAATCACTCTCCAATCTTATTATTAATAATTTTAAAAATATAATACCCTATACTATAAAATCACCTCTTCTTTCACATACAAATAATAAAAAACAAAAATTAAATAAAAATTAAACAAACAAAAAAAGTTCTATTTCTTAAATAAAACTTTAAAAGTAGTATATCCATCCTTAGAAAAAGCACTAATCTTACCACCATGATTAACAACAATATTCTTAGCAATAGCAAGTCCAAGTCCGTATCTATTATCATTTCTATTCCTAGACTTATCAACTCTATAAAACCTATCAAATATCTTTTCTTCTTCTCCTAAAGGAATAGCATCCCCTTTATTCTTAACTAAAAAAGTAATAAAATCCTTATCATCTTTAAGAACAATATCAACAATACCACCAGAAGCAGAATGTTTAACAGCATTATCAAGTAAAATTTCCACCAATTGACTAATACTATTCTTATTTATATTTAACATTATATTATCAGCAATATCATAATTAAAAGTAATACCCTCCTCATATGCCTTACCCTCAAAAGTAAGTACAGAAAGAAGCACAACATTAGATAAATCACTAACCTCCATCAACATATTATCTCTTTCACTAGAAGCCAAATCAAGTAAATCAGTAACAAGTAAATTCATCCTCTCAGCCTCATTCCTAATATTAACTAACCATTTCTTTTCCTTAGGATTATCAGAAAGAGCATCACTACTAGCCATAATAACAGAAATCGGAGTCTTAAGTTCATGCGAAGCATCCGCAATAAACCTCTTTTGTTTCTCAAAACTATCTAAAACAGGTTTACTAATCCAAACAGTTATAATTCTAGATAAAATAAATATAACAATCTCTAAAACTATAAAAACAATCAAAGAAACAAACAAATCATTTCTAAGAACCAAATTACTAGAAGAATTATCAACAATAACCATACAATTTCCCTTATCATAAGCATAAGAATACTTAGAAAAATACAAAAAACCAATATAACGACTCTTAACATCAGAACTCAAAATCTCACTAGCATATTCCCTTACCAAAGAAACAGAATCATCACTACTAGAATGATTAACAACATCTTTAATATTGTCATTTTCATCAAGTAAAACAGTATATAAAACAGAATCCATAAACTTAATATTACTAGAATCATTATCACCAGAACCACTAGGCTTCTCTGGAGGATTATCAAATTTATTAACAACTTTTCTATTACTATCCAAAGAAACATTCAAACTATTATCAACCCTATCCTTTTCTGAAGCATAACTTTGAACATTAAAAACCACAATAAAACTAATTAAACAAATAGATAAAATCAAAAAAACTGTATAAAAAACTTTATACCTCAACTTTTTCATTCACTATCCTCCAACTTATAACCAAGTCCTCTTACAGATTTAATATTAACACAAGAAGAAATAGCCTTAAGTTTCTTTCTCAAAAAAGACAAATAAGCCTCTAAATTATTAGACTCTATTTCATTTTCAATACCCCAAACTTTATTATAAATTTGTTCCTTAGACAAAACAACCAAAGGATTATTCATAAAATATTCAAGTATCAAAAACTCCTTACAAACAAGAGAAACACTCCTACCACTTTTAACACAAAATATCTTAGATTTAGTAAGATCAAGTTCCAAATCACCATACTTAATAATATTATCTTTAGAAAAAGAACTCTTAAGTTGAGCATTAACCCTAGCAATAACCTCATCAATATGAAAAGGCTTAGTAATATAATCGTTCGCACCACTACTAAAACCATTAAGTTTATCATCTAAAGAAGACTTAGCAGTAAGCATAATTACCTTACAATTAACACCAGAATTCCTAACTTTATCTAAAATCTCAAAACCATTCATAAACGGAAGCATAACATCAAGAATAACAAGATCATAAGCACCAGAAAGAGCCTTATAACAACCATCCTCTCCATCCAAAGAAATATCAACACTATAATTTTCTTTCTTTAAACGAGAAGCAAGTACATCTGCCAAATTAAACTCATCTTCAACAATCAATATTCGCATAAAATCACCTACCAAAATAATAAAACACATCTATTAAATAAACATTAAAAACAAATAGTAATCAGTTATCAACATATTTGTTAATAAATCAAAAATATTATAACATCAATATCAAAACAAAGAAAGCTGATCAAAATTCTTCTTATAACTAACCTGCTTAGATAAAGTAATAACCTCAAAATCCTTAACATTACCAATAAGTAAAGGAGACGCATCATCATGACACCTAACATTTCTAATAACACTTTTCCTATCATAATTAGCATAACAATACCTGCAAAAATGAAGACATGAATTATATGCTCCAATATCATTACCAAGCAAACAAGAACAACCAGATCTAATTGATTTAACATTTGAAACATTAAGTCTATACCCCAAATACTTCTCTATCAACTCCTTACTACGACATCCCCCAACATTAACACCATAACAAGAAAGAAAATCACCTTCACAGCAAGAATAAATAGATATATCATATTCCTTACCAATAGAAACAAAAGACTTGGCCAAATAAATCATTTCATTCCTCGAAGGAACCCTAAGATCTGAAGCATTTCTTTTAACTTTCTCATACATATCTAAAAAACTAATAACACAACAATTTACATAACCACTAAGCTTACTAGCAATATCTCTAAACTCAATAATATGTCTATCTATATCAAACTCATCATTAAAAAATATAGGATCATATCTCCAACCAACAAACAAATTATTAGGGAAAGAACATAACTTCTTAACACCATCAATAACTATACTTCTATCAGGAACATTAGGTTCAATATCTTTACCATAAGGAGTAATAGTAACATACCAAAATAAATTATAGTCCTTAAGCTCATCCATATACTTAATCATAGGACAAGGATTCTTAGTACAAAAGTCAATATAATCAACAACCGAAGGATCAAAAACATACTTAGTAATCTTCTCCTCAAAATAAGGATTTATAACCAAAACATAACCTTCTCTAATCCTATTAATAAACCACTTAGAATAAAAAGCAGGAATATCAGTCCTACAACCAGTACTAATTATCATCAAAACTCCTATATAAATAACAAGATTCATCATGAGAATAAATAACACCAATAGCCTGTAAATAAGAATAAATAATAGTAGAACCAACAAACTTCATACCACGTTTAACTAAATCACTAGAAATAGAATCAGAAAGTAAAGACTTAACCTCACCAACCTCATAAAAAACATTACCATTAGTAAAAGAACATAAATAATTATAAAAAGAACCAAACTCCAAAACAATACTCTTAAAAATTCTAGCATTGTTAACACTAGCCCTAATCTTAAGTTTATTTCTAACAATATCACTATTGCCAATAAGTTCATTAATCTTTTCTTCATCATAAGAACATACCTTATCTAAAGAAAAATTATCATAAGCCTTTCTAAAAGCAGCTCTTTTATTCAAAATACACTCCCAAGAAAGACCAGCCTGAAAAGATTCTAAAATAAGCATCTCAAACAAATACCTATCATCAGTCCTCAACGCGCCCCATTCATTATCATGATAAGAAACATAAATAGGATTATTCAAATTACACCACTTACATCTCATAAAGCAGTCCCCTTAGTAGGAATAATAAAATCATTCATATCTTGATCCTCAAGTTCTAAAAGCTTTATCTTATTAGAAATACCCCCTCCATAACCAGTTAAACTGCCATTTGACCCAACTACTCTATGACAAGGAATAATTATACAAATAGGATTCCATCCAACAGCACCACCAACAGCCTGAGAAGACATCCTAGAAAGACCTCTCTTTTTAGCAATACAATCTGCTATATTTCCATAAGTTATAACCTCACCATAAGGAATGTCTTTCATAATAGATATAACTTCATCTCTAAAAGGAGTAGAATTAATCACCTTATACTTAGGAACAAAATTTGGAATTTTACCACTAAAATAAATATCAAGCCATCTAATAGTATCATTGAAAATAGGTAATCTCTTTTCTTCATAATCAAAAACATGTTTAGAAGCATCCCTAGAATCACAAAACCAAAGTCCAGTAAGATAAACACCATCACTAGACATCAACATATCAGAAAAACCACAAGGAGTCTTATATTTGTATATATACATAAAAACACCACCTAAACATAACTTAACAAAACAAGTATAACATAACAAACATTTGTTTGCAATACAAACAAAGAAAAAAATAAAATCATTTATCTAAAAACTTATCATATTTAGCTTTATTATCACTAATAGAACTATCTACATCAATAACATATTGCTGAATAATAACACCATATTTATCATCATAAAACTCATTTTTCAAAATACCACCTAAAGATTTAATAGTCCTAGCAGAACCTAAATTATCCTTATCACAATCAAGTAAAACTTCTTTAATACCATGTTCCTGGCAACACAACAATCCTAAATATAAATTTATTTTATTATAACCATTCTTTCTTTCCAAAGGACGAATACTATATCCAATATTACCACCATATCTTTTAAACCTAGAATTAAGAGCAAATCTAATATTAATCATTCCAACAATATAATTATCATAAGAACGAACCAAGAAAAAAGTTTCAGTAGGAACCCTATCTTCAGAAACAACAGCATTCCTATCGCTTTCTAATCTATCAAGCCATCCATCATAATTATCCAAAAACTTATACAAACCACCAACACCATTAATCTTAGAATTACTCATTAATATAAGTAACAGCATCACCTTCATATTACTTAGTTGGTCTAACATGTTTAAATTTTTCCATTATACTACCTCAAATCATAATTTTTTTTAATCTTTTAACTAAAACATCAGCTTTCTTATAAACCATAGACTTCTCTCCATATCTACTTTTTATATCCTCTAATCTTTTATCATAGCCATCATCATTACCATACTTATCTATTTGCATATCTGCTTTATTTAAAATATCTAAATACAAAGAAGAATACTCTGCATCAATCTCTCCATGATAATAATTTTCCTTCCAAAAAGCAAAACTACAATCTCTCAAAACTGTACCACCAATTATATTATGATTAATTCCAGATTCACAAAATTCATAACCAATATCATGATTATACCCAATAACAAAACAATTCTTTATTTCAGTCTCAGACAACTTCATATCCTTAGCAATTTCTACCATTTTCCTACCAACAGAAATTGAATGACACAATCTATCTTTATTCATATACCACACCAACCTTAACTACAATTTTACTATTCAAAATACTTATCATAATCATATCATAAACTTAAATCAACTACTTTTCAACCAATTTAATTTTCAATAATGTGAACACATTTGCAATAATAGTCATAAAATCAAATATTGCAGATATATAGGACTTTATTGCTATGTCATATATAAGCCACATAAACACAGTAAAAGCAATCAATAACTTGAATTTTTTTACATCTTTTATATTCATCAACCATGTATATAACACTATACTAATCAATGGTAACCATCCAATATACCCTAAATTATTAAACTTAAAAGTCAAAAATACAGCTAAAACTGTTATTATTGCTTTCCATTTTAAATCCAACTTATCTTTATAACATAATATATTTCTAATTAAATTTAAAGCATTTATCATTGCCCCAGTTATTCCGCCAAGAATAGCATTACTAATTATTAATAATCCTATTTGCACTGACTGAAAATATAATATCCTTTTCTTCTGCTTTAACATACCAGAATATACCATCAACATTGAAGCAATAAACGCAATTATGTTCCCAATTATTATACTTACCATTTTTATCTCCCTATTTTACAACCATAAACCATCAATCTCAAAATTATACTTACAAATTTCATTAACATAAACAACATCATATTACTTAGTTAGTCTAACATGTTTAAATTTTTCCATATATTCTGCCTCAAATCATAGTTTTCTAATCTTTTTCAAACAACCTACTATTTATAAAAATCTTTCCTTTATCATAATCTATAGTAGCTTCAGCATCATAAGGAATAATGCATCTTGGCACAGAATGACCAAAATTAACATTAAACAACACAGGAGTATCTAAATCCTCGAAAACCTTTCTATAAACCCCTTTATACTCATCATAATATTTCTCATCCATGGGTTTACCAACAATAATACCTTTAACTAATTTAAGTATGTTTCTTCTTTTAAATTCCATCAACATTTGTTCAAGCTTTTCTGGTACAACCATTGATTCACTCGTTTCCAAAAATAACACTTTTTCTTTCCACTCATCATCAGTAGGAAAAATATTATATTTTTCATAAATTGCTGGCTCATCTTCAAATAAATCACCAGTATAAGCATCATAAATACTTTCAATACAACCACCATATAGTTTTCCAGTAACAACACCACTCCCATTTAATATCTCAAATCCATGTTTTTCCTTATGTGATTCTCTAGGTTTTCCTATTTCCTCTACCCCATAACTTTTCCTATCACTATACCATACAGAACTAGGTTTTATTTCATATGGTTCTCCACTTGAAAAAAACTTCTCAAATTGTTCTTTTGTATAAGGCAACATATCACTATCAAGTTCAGCAATATCAACAAGTAAACAAGGCCCATAAAAAGTTGATAAACCAATTCTATTAAACATTAAATGATTATTAGTAGTATCTGAAAAACCTGTAAATATTTTAGGATTATGTTTTACTGCTTCAATAAATTCTTGATCATCCATCAAATAAGGTATAGTTTTATACGTATCCACACCTCCAATAGCAGTAATTATCATTTTAATATCTTCATCCATAAACGCTTTCTTTAAATCATTTGCTCTAGCCTCAGGATGTTTTTCAATATAATCCATATCTTTTAAAGCATTGGGCATTATTAAAGGAACAAGTCCCATTTCTTTTAATCTTTTTATTGCAATATCTAACTCATGTTTACAAAACGGCATACCCAAAATACCTCTTGATAAACTAACTATCGCAACTTTATCTCCCTTATTAAGATTTCGAGGCTTAATCATATTATCAACTCCCATTTGTTTTTCTTTATTCATTAAACACTATTACCCTCTGATATAATTATAGCATAATATATATCAATTTAGTTCAATTTTACATTTTCATTTAAAACAAAAGAAAATACCATTTTTTGCGTAATAGTATTTCCCATTTTCTACCATATCTAGCCTTTCTTAAGCCATAACAATCCTTATATTTTTTTAAATTTTTCTAGCTTTAATAAGACAATAATCATTTCTATTAACATCACTTGCAGTTATTTCTTTAAAACCAACATTTTCCAATACCTCTTTTTCATGTCCTACTGTAAGAGGTGTATCTACATGTTTATAATTTTCCACATTGTTTTCAAGCTCAAATAATTGTTTATCTTCTATTTCTTGCGTTAAAGCAATCTTATCGCAATTAATAAACTGACCATTTTCTTTTAAACAATTATATATTTTTCTATATAATTTTAGTTTTTCATTTTTCTTAAAGTGATGAAGCGCAGAAGTAGATATAACTGCATCATAATTGTCTCCAAAAGAAACCTCAAAAAAATCCCCACATATTGCAACTACATTATTCGAAAAACTTCGATTTTTTAATTTTTCAAGCATATTTTCGGTAATATCTACAACAGTAACCTCAACATCAGGAAACAATTCAAATACATGAATTAATTCTAATCCTGTACCAGCCTCTAAATCTAATATTCTTTTTACATTTTTATCTAAATTATCAGCTAATGTACCTTTTATATCCATATACGCACTATGTACTTCATCATAAGAATCTATTTTTTCATTAAAAAATGCTCTTTGTTTTTGATTTCTTTCATACAAATTCATAATTAAATCCCCCTTAAATTTATTTCTATATTATTTTTAATTAAATCCTTGATTTCTTTATCAGTTAATTTAATACTATTAACACATAACTGTGTTGCTATACCATGAGTATAAAATCTTACCTCACGATATATTTTTTTTGCTTCTTCAAAAGATACTTTATATTGATTTACCATTGCATTAATTGTTTCCATATTTCTATCAGTATTTAATACTTCATTTACTGTTCTAGAACCAGCAAGATCAGCCATAAATAGTGAAAAAAATATATTTGGTTCTTTCTTAGCATAAAAAGCATATGCACAACTTATTGTATATAAATAATCATTTTTATCTATATATTTACTAATAAAGGTAGAATAATCATTTCTTAAGTATAATTTAAGATCTTCTTTATACTTAAAAAAGTTATCATAATTTTTAAATATTGGTTGGGTTGAACATCCAATATAATTAGCAAGCTCTCTAACCGTTAGCTTAGAATAACCATACTTTTTTATAAAATCAACACTCTTCATCAAAATTTCTTCTTTAGAATACTTAATTTGTTACTACTCAGCCATAAAAGAGACGAATTTTAATTAGTTCGTTTTTTTCAC
>CAVFIB010000040.1:0-10123 GCA_963622385.1 Bacteroidaceae bacterium
GTTAGTTATCTACTTAATAATTAAAAAGGTGACATTTTAAAAAAATTTTAACATAAACGAATATGTTAAATTTTTTCAATTTTTTTAACATATTTTTCTTATATGTTAAATTTTTTCGATTTTTTTGGCACGTGTCATTTATTTTTTGTTACTAAAAATAGTGTTTATATGAAATGTAAAGTTGTTCTTGTTAGTAGAGGAACTTTTGTTAAAACATAAATTTAATTATTTTATCAAAAAAAGCTAGTAACAAAGTACTAACTATTCTAGAAATTACGATGCATAAATGTAGGAATTTCTATTTCTTGCGGATCGAATCCTCCTCCACTTACGTCGTCATCATCTTCATCGTCAATATAGTTTCTTTCTGCTCTAGTACCAACTTGATTGTAAAGTGGTTTTTTGGCTTTACCTTTTTTATCGAAACCTGTTGCTATTACTGTTACTATAACTTCATCTGTAAGATTTTCGTTGATAACTGAACCGAATATTGTATTGATATCTGTGTTTGCTGCTGCTCTTACTACTTCGGCAGCTTGTTCTGCTTCAAATAGTGTTAAGTTAGATCCACCAGTAATATTAATGATAGCATCAGTTGCACCGTGAATAGATGTTTCAAGAAGTGGAGATGAAACAGCTTGTTTTGCGGCTTCAATTGCTCTATCTTCTCCCATTCCAATACCAATACCGATAATGGCATTTCCTGATTTTTCCATGACTGCTCTTACATCAGCAAAGTCTAGGTTTACAAGACCTACTACTGCGATAAGATCAGATATTGATTGTACACCTCTTAAAAGGACATTATCAACTTCTTTGAATGCATCTAACATAGAAGTAGATTTGTCAATTATTTCTCTTAATCTATCATTAGGTATAACAATTAAAGTATCAACATGTTGTTTAAGTTCTTCAATTCCTGATAATGCATTATCCATTCTTCTTTTTCCTTCGAAAGAGAATGGTCTAGTTACGATTGCTACAGTTAAAGCTCCTAAACCTTGTGCAATTTCAGCGATTACTGGGGCTGCTCCTGTTCCGGTTCCTCCTCCCATTCCACAAGTAATAAAGACCATATCTGCACCTTTTAGGGCTTCTTCAAGATCTTTTTTTGCTTTAATAGCAGCTTCTTTCCCAACTTCAGGTCTTCCTCCGGCACCAAGAGTTCCAAGTTGAATTTTATTTTCTGCTTTAGAAACATTAAGTGCTTGAGCATCAGTATTAACTGCAATAAAGTCAACACCCCTTACTCCAGCATCAATCATTCTGTTAATGGCATTATTTCCGCCTCCACCAACTCCAATAACCTTTATTTTTGCAAGTTGGTCCGTCATTGCTAAATCAAACATAACTTCATCTCCTTATTCAAATATTTTTCCAAATATTTTTCCTAGTGCACTGCCTGTCCCCATTTTTCTTCTAGCTCTTAGCATCTCTTCAACCTTTTCATCTATAAACATTGTATAATCTGTATTTCTTAACTTTAGTTTCTCAATAAAATATCTTATGGCACCATAACTTACTGAATATTTACTATTTCTAATTCCAATAATGTTAATATTAA
The DNA here is from genome assembly GCA_963622385.1 of Bacteroidaceae bacterium. GTDB lineage: Bacteria > Bacillota_I > Bacilli_A > RF39 > UBA660 > UMGS1449. The sequence continues at coordinate 1,565 of CAVFIB010000040.1, forward strand.
GCATTTGACTTTTTCTACCATAAGTGTCTTGAAGCAAAGCATCAAAGCCTAGCATTGACGTTGTCGCTCCTGTAACTATTATATTACTAATTTCCCTATTTGTTAAGCCATTTATATCATTTTTAAGATTTTTAAGTAATTCTACAAGCTTATATTCAATCATCTCTGCAAGCATGTACTGATCGATAACAATGTTTTGATTAAGTCTATTAATTACCTTATAACTATCATCAGAATCAGCATATTTTCTACTTGCAACTCCATATTCTTCTTTTATTCTTTTTGAATCATTTTCATCAGTTTTGAAATTAAATCTTATAACTTCATCAATATCATCTCCACCAATTGAAGATATTTGTTCCTTAACAAGAATTCCTTTATTAAATACGGAAACAACACTTTTTTCTTTACCAATATCTATTAAAGAAACTACATTCTTATTAAGTTCAGTATCGCAGGCAGCATAATAATTAGCAATAGATGATATAGTAATATCAACAACCTCTACCCCAATGTTTTCAAAGATTCCTATTACAGAATAAACATTTTTTTTAGGGACCGATACTACAACTGATTTTACTTCTAGTTTACTGCCTTCTAGTCCTAGTGGATTTTTAACTTTTTTTGAACCATCAATCTTATACTCAATAGGCATAACGCTAACGACTTCGTAATCTTTAGCAACATGCCTTTTAAGAGATTGTTGAAGGCAATTAAATACCGTTTCCCCATCTATAAGAGCATCACTAGTATTAATACTAACTTCTCCAGTTGCAATATTAATTTCTCTGTTATTGGAAGGAACAACTGCAAGTACTTGTTCTACTTTAGTACCAAGTTTATTTTCAAGAGTTTTAAGAGTTTTCTTAACAGAACTAGTTATAGCACCAGCATCAGTAATAAGACCTTTCTTAACGCCCTTAGATTTAACACTAGCAGTAGCTAGAACATTTAACTTATCATGATGTTCTTCAACAGTAATTGCTTTTACTTCATCAGTTCCAATATCAATACTTGTGTATATCTTCCTCATAATCATCCCTCTTATATCATAATAAAATTATACAATAAGAATTTAATCTTGACAACAATAACTTTCAAAAAAACGAAAAATACCCCTATAAAATAAGAAAAAAAGCATAAATAATTAAAAACAATAATAAAATAAAAACTTTATCATACTATTAATTGAAAGAGAGTGATGTGTGTGGATAAACAAGAAATTATAAAAAATATTGCTTATCGTACTGGTGGAGACATATATCTAGGGGTTGTTGGAGCGGTAAGGACTGGTAAATCGACATTTATAAAAAAAGTTGTAGAAGAATTAATTGTTCCTAATATAGAAGATGAATATGAAAGAAAAAGGACTTTAGATGAGATTCCTCAATCAAGTGGTGGAAAAACTATTATGACGATTGAACCTAAATTTGTGCCTAATAATATAGCTAAAATTAAAATAGATGATATGACTTGTAATATGAGACTTGTGGATTGTGTTGGCTATGTTATTGAAGATGCTAAGGGATATGAGGATGAGAATGGTCCAAGAATGGTGAAAACTCCTTGGTATAAGGATGAGATTCCTTTTATAGAGGCTGCAGAGATAGGTACTGAGAAAGTGATAAGGGATCATTCGACTATAGGGATAATAGTAACTACTGATGGATCGATTGGGGATTTTGATAGAAAGTCTTATGTTGAGGCTGAAGAAAAGATTGTAAAGGAATTAAATTCTATTCATAAGCCTTATATTATGGTTCTTAATACGACAAAACCTTCTGCTAAGGAAACTGAAAGCTTGACACAGGAATTAAAGGAAAAGTATAATGTTCCAGTTCTTCCTATGGATGTTATTAATATGAATGAAATAGAAATAACTAATATATTAAGAGAGGCTTTATATGAGTTCCCTATTCTAGAGGTAAAGATTGATATTCCTGAGTGGATTGGTATTTTAAAACCTAATCATTATGTAAAGAAGGCTTACATTGATAAGATAAAGGAAAGTGTTGAACCTGTTGATAAGTTAAGAGATGTTGATGGAATTATTACTCATTTTAACGATTGTGAGTATATTAAGAATGCTTATATGTCTTTGGTGGATCCTAAGACTGGAACAATTACAATAACTTTAGAGGCTCCGGAGGATTTATTTGAGAAAATACTTAATGAAATGATAGATATTGATATAACAAATAAGGCAAGTCTTCTTTCTATGTTTCAAGAATATAAGGAACAGGAAGCTTTGTTCTGTCAATTAAATGATGCTTTAAAGATGGTTAAAACTACTGGATATGGGGTTGCTATACCAACGTTAAATGATATGAAGTTAGATAAGCCTGAGGTTACTAAACAAGGATCAAGGTATGGTATAAAACTTAAGGCTACTGCTCCTTCTATTCATATGATAAGAGTGGATGTTGAATCTAGTTTTGAACCGATTATAGGAACTGAGGCACAAAGTAAGGAATTGATAAATCATTTAATAGATGATAGTAAGGATGATCCTAATAGTATTTGGTCTAGTGAGATATTTGGAAGAAGTTTGGATAAGATAGTTCAAGAAGGAATTCAATCGAAAATATCAATGATGCCTGAGAATGTAAGGTATAAACTTCAGACTACTATGACTAAGGTTGTAAATAAGGGATCTAATAATTTAATAGCAATAGTAATATAAAAACCTGTAATGACAACTCATTACAGGTTTTTGTTATAAGATATCTTTTATTTGTTTTTTTAGGTTTTCTTCGATAGGAAGTGCCATGATTCTTTTTTCTTTGTCGTAGAGACCTAGTTTATCTTCATATGAGCAAAGTTCCTCACAGATTTTTTTTAGTCTTTTATGAACAGCATTTCTTGATATATTATAGGTAAGTGCAATTTCAGATAAGGACATGTTTGAAAAATAGTAGTCTTTAAAACAGTTCTTATCTTTATCATTTAAAAGTGGTTCATAATAATCGAATAAAATGGTTAAGTAAACATTATCGTTCATTATATCATATCCTTAAATAAACCATATATATAGTTTTCGATATCAAAAATGCTTAAGTCATCTGGTCCTTCGCCTAGTCCTACGTATTTTACTGGGATATCTACTTCATCTTTTATTGCAAGAACTATACCACCTTTAGCAGTACCATCTAGTTTAGTAAGTACTATTCCTGTGATATTAGTAACTTCTTTGAAAGTTTTTGCTTGACTAATACCATTTTGTCCTGTAGTGGCATCAATAACTAGTAAGGTTTCATGAGGGGCATTTGGTATAAAGTTAGTAATTATTTTATTGATTTTTTCTAGTTCTTTCATTAGATTAACTTTATTTTGAAGACGTCCTGCGGTATCTATTAGTACAACGTCAAAATCTTCGTCTATTGCTTTTTTTAGTCCATCATAGACTACTGAAGCTGGATCTTTTAGGGATTCATCTCCGACGAAAGATGAACCGGTTCTAGCGGCCCATTCTTCAAGTTGTTTAACTGCTCCGGCACGGAAGGTATCTGCTCCAACTATTAGGACTTTTTTCCCTTTTTTTATCTCTTTTGTAGCAATTTTAGCGATAGAAGTTGTCTTACCTACTCCATTTACTCCGACGAATAAAATAACAGTAGGGCCTTCTTTGGCATAGTTAATCTTGTTTACAATTACTTCGTTATTTACATAAATGATAAATAACTCATCAACAATAATTTCTCTTAGTAATGCTGGAGACTCAATATGTTCACGGCGAACTCTTTCTCTTAGTCTATCCATAAATTTCATAACAGTACTTACACCAAGATCTGCCATGATTAAAATTTCTTCTAGTTCCATGAAAAAATCTTCTGTTACTTTGCTATATTTATTAGTTATATTAACTAGTTTTGAAACAAAACTGTCTCTAGTCTTAGTAAGTCCTTTGTCATATAATTTAACTTCTTCTTTTGTTTCATTTGATTTATCTTTTTTAAAAGTGTTTTTTATTTTATCAAAAATTCCCATTGTTATCACCACAGTTTTAATTATAGCATGTATAGTGTTAAACATAAAGATTTTAGACTTAAAATTTTATTAAAAAAGATAAATCATATTGATATATCTTAAAATGTTACTTAATTTTTAATTTGTCATTATCTAGTTTATTGTTTTTTTCAAGTAATAAATTTTCAAAAAACATGATTAAATATTTTTTATCAGATCTTATGCCTTTAGAATAATTAGTATAATTAGCTCTTACTAAAGCATTTCTAAAATAAAGGGCATTATCTTTAAATAATTCATTATTAACTTTAAATCCCATACTTAATAAATATTTTTGAATAAAGACTGCGGTTGTTCTAGTATTTCCTTCTTGAAATGGGTGAACTTGCCAAATCCTTGATGTAAATTCTGATACTCTATCAATTAATTGGGCTTGGTTCATATCAATATAATTTATTTCTTTTTCTTCAGAAAAGTCATACTTTAATGTTTCTTCGATTAAATCATAAGATTGATACTCAACGGTATCGCCATTTAATATAGGTTCAGATTTAGTGAAATTATAAGTTCTAAATTCCCCTGGATTATATTTTTCTTTGTTTAAATTCTTAAATAATCTTTTATGATAGTTTTTATACGTTAAATAATCAAAACGAAATGCTCCATCACTTAATATTTCATAAATAGCTGTTGCTACTTCATCCGCTTCTTCTTCATCATCATCATATTTATTTGTATTTTTAGCATAGTAAGTAGTAATTGCAAATTGTACTTGTTTATATGTTTTTTTACCTTTAATGTGATCTTCAGATAATTGAACCATATACTTTGAAGGTTTTAACCCATCAACATCTTGTAATCCGAATGCAATATCCCAGTATAATTGCTTAACCTTAGAATTTGCATTATCTAATACTTTATCATAAGTTATTTCATCCATAATAACACCTCTGTAAACTTTTATATAATTATATCATATATATCTTAAGTTTTATTAATTAATACTTAAATATATCATTTTGCATAGAAAAAGTTAGTGATTAAAATACACTAACTCATTTGGTTTTATTTACCTTTAGCCCCAGCTTGAAAGTCTTTATATGATTTTATTCCAAGAGCAATAAAAATCATAGTAGGATTAACAAGTGCAAGAGCAGCAATACCTGCTATAGCAAGTAATCCGGCAAGCGCTTTTCCTTTATGTTTTGCAATAGCATTTTTTAGTTTTTCTCCTGCTGTTTTAAGAGTTGTTGGTTTTTTTCGTTCTTCTGGTTCTATAGCTTCTGCTCCTGTTTCAGCTGCATCAGATGAAGAGGGATCGCTACTAGGAGCTGTTTCACTCTTTTCTTTATTGTTATCTTTATCTTCGCTTTCGTTTGAAGAACTATTATCACTAGAAGAGGTTGCATCATTTTCTTTTACTTTTAAAATTTCTTCTTTTTTAGAAGCAATTTCTTCAAGTTTATCAACTGGAACTCCGAGTCTTTTTGCAATACCCTCTAAAATTTCAGGATCTTTTTTTTCTGCAGCTGTCATATTTAGAATAGTATTCATTTCATCAATGCTCATTTTAGATATAAACTCATCTAAATCATTGGTATTAACAATCTTAGCACCATTTTTTAACATTTCAGCCTTTATTTTTGCTATTTCTTCTTGTTGTTTTCTTATTGAATCAGCATATATTTCTTCTGATTTTGCTATAGCATCTTCAATAACTTTAGCATTTTCTTCCATTATATCACCCAAACCTAACCTATAAAAACATTATTCTGAGTCAGAATATTGTTCTAATAACATTTGAAATTGAGGTAATAGTTCTTGTAAAAGTTGTGGATCTACAACCTTTTCAAGAGTTCCATCTTCATAATGCACTACCATTACCTTATATACATCAGTAACATCAGATTCATCTGGTAATATTTCATTGACATATACATATTCATTACCATTATGAACTAATGCTGCAAGTACCACTACTTTGTCATTTTCTTCAAAAGTTATAACATCAAATCTCTTAAAAGTCATAATTATTCCCCTTTCTACTACCTTACTGCATTTGATCTGTTAAGTAAATCTTGCTCTGAAACATCTTCATTTAATTTATCCTTGTTATTTTTCTCATCTATAGCATAAAATTTTTTTCTAATATACTCTGAAGCTTTCTTTTCTTCTTTTATTCTTGCTTTGGAGATATTTCTTATATTCTTTACTTTTTGTCTTTTTTCTCGATTTAAACTAAACATATCCCAAAAACCTGCTCCTGCTCTTGAACGAGCCTCTTTTACTCTTCTGATTTGAGCTTTTTCTTTCTCTTTTACTCGAGAAATAAAGTCCTCAACAGGGGCATCGTCTGGATTGTTCTTGAAATCTAAAGCAATTTCGCCATAGTTAAGTACCAATTTTTCTTTAGCAGCTTCTACTAAGTCAGTAACTGAAACACCATATTCATCAGCCATTTGTTTAAGTGGCTCGCTTTGATTAGTATCATCCCAACTAAGAATATTATTAACTTGTTTATTACCTAGTTTGGAAGCAATTTCAATAATAGTAGGATTAGAATCAGGATCAGTAGTATGTGCTGGATTCTGAGCTGTTGTTTTATTATAATTAACATTATTTTTATTATTCTCTATCATATGTTGATTAATTTCGTTTAATTGATTGTGTGCTTGTTTTAATTTTTCCATAAGAACTGATGAATTATAATTATCCTTATCCTTTTTTAATTCTTCAGTAATACTTTGTATTTCTGACAATAATTGATTTCTTTGTTCTTTCAAATCATGATTTATATCTGCCATTTTAGAACTAAGTAAACCACTAACAAATTCCTTTACTCCGTTAACATTAACACCATTTGTAGCATTATACAAAAATGATAAATGATCTTGAATGTCCCCCTTTACATTTTCAGGAATGGTAGCAGTTAAATCGTAAAAAGATTTAGAAATTTCCTTCATAAATTTATCGTAATCGAAATTACTTGCCTTAGTCTTATTCCTGAAATCAGAATAACCCAACGTATCATTTTCTTTAAGTTCCTTAAAAAATGGAGCTTGATTATATTGCTCTTGCAGTTTTATTATAAAATTATTTTTTGCCTCATTAAACTTTTTTTGTTGGTCTTTTAATTTTTCTAGCTCTTTTTCGGCTTTTTCAAGTTTATATTTTTGGGCTTCAAGTTCAACTGGACCTGAATCCAAATTTAATATTTTAGCAATTGCATCAATGCTAATTCCCTCATTAATCATATTCCTAACTATCTTAACATAGGTTTCGTTAATACCAGAATCAGCTTGTATTTGTTTGGTTCCGATTTCATCTATTTTTTGTTTTGTTTTGTCAATATTATTATTGAAATAACTTTCTGATTTATCAATCGTTTGTATTACTGTTTCAGCTGGTTTAATTGGTTGTTTTGAGTTTAAATGTTTAGTATATTGTATACAATCATCAAATGATATATTGTAATTACGTTCAAGTGCACTAATAGTGGCACTAAAACTATTGTTTCCACCCATTAATCTCTTAATATCATTGTCGGTACTGGCTTGTTTTAAATTTTTTTTATAATTTTCTGGAACTTCATTGTCTAGCTTTTTAAATAATTCTTCGTAATTTTTTCCTTCCATTTAGAACACCTCACTTAAATTTAATCGCTCATATTATATCACAAAAATAATAAAATTGCAATATCTTAGTTAAATGATAACACAAAATATGAACTTTTAAAAGTGTAAATTGAATAATATTTTTTATTTATTTTTCTTTTACATCTCCGAATCTTCTATTTCTCTTGTAATAATTAGAGATAACTTCATCGAATTTATTACAATTAAAGTCTGGGAAATAGTCTTTTACGAATATGAATTCTGCATATGAAAGTTCCCATAAGAGAAAATTACTTATTCTTTGTTCTCCGCTTGTTCTAATTAAGTAGTCTACGTCTGGTAAGGGGTTATATAATTTTTTTGAAAAGTAATCTTCGTTAATCTCATTAATATTAATTAATTCATCTTTTACTTCTTTTGAGATGGTTTTACAAGCATCTACGATTTCTGCTCTTCCTCCGTAGTTAAGACAGAAATTTACTACTAATCCTGTGTTATTGATGGTATCTTTTTCTAGTTCTTTCATTGCATTATAGACTTTATCATTTAATGGTTCTTTTCTTCCTGAGAATAGAATCTTTATGTTTTTATTTTTGTATAATTTTTTACTTTTTTTGAACCATTTAATGAATAGATTCATTAAGTAATCAACTTCTTTTTTATCTCTTTTAAAGTTTTCTGTTGAAAATACATATAAACTAAGATATTCTATATCTGTTGTGTCTGCGACGTGAAAAATGAGTTTTTCTAGATTTTTTGATCCTTCAAGATGTCCTTCACTTCTTATTTTTCCTCTTTCTTTTGCCCATCTACCATTTCCATCTACTATAATTGCAACGTGTCTTAATTTATTAATAATATCACTCCTTTATCATTATATTGTACTAAAAATAAGTAAAATAAAAAAGATAAAGCATAAAATTTCCAGGATAAACGCATGAGAAATTATGCGTTTTTTATGCTATCATATATATAAGGA
>CAVFIB010000041.1:0-10036 GCA_963622385.1 Bacteroidaceae bacterium
CATATTTATACTACTTTCTTATTTTTTTTGAATTATAGGTCTGAATAGTTACAAAAGGATTAACATATTAACCAAAAACTAATGACAAATAGATAAAAATAGTGTATAATTAACAAGGTTGATTCTTTTATAAAAATTAACGAAAGGAGATTATAATGTTTAAAAAAGACAAAACTTATGTCTTTGCTTTAGGAGGCTTAGGTGAAATCGGAAAAAATATGTATGTCTTAATGCATAACAATGAAATAGTAATAATAGATGCCGGAGTTGTATTTCCAGAAGAAGAACTAAGAGGAATTGATTATGTTCTTCCTGATTTTACTTTTCTAAAAAATAATGAAAAAAAGATAAAAACACTTATTATTACTCACGGTCATGAAGACCATATCGGAGCAATACCATTTCTTTTACAAAATGTAAATATACCAAGTATTTATGCTCCTAATCAAGCTTATGCTCTTATAAAAAAGAAATTAGCAGACAGAAATATTAATTACAAAGGACTTAGACCATATAAAAGCAATGACAAATTAAAATACAAAAACTTTGAAATATCGTTTTTTAGAACAACCCATTCTGTACCAGACTCACACGGAATATGTGTAAAAACTCCAAATGGTACAGTCGTGGAAACTGGAGACTTTAAATTCGACCTAACACCAATCGGACCAGTTACAGATTTCACAAGAATAAGTGAAATATCAAAAGAAGGAGTTACCCTACTAATGAGTGAAAGTACTAACGTATTAGACGAAGGCTTCTCAATGTCCGAATCAAAAGTCGATGAAGCTTTAAACGAAGTATTTTCAAAACACCAAGATAATAGACTAATAATAGCAACATTTGCCTCAAACATCTATAGATTAAAACACATCATTGAAACATGTAAAAAATATAAAAGAAAAGTTTGTATATTCGGAAGAAGCATGGAAAACAACATAAATATATCCATGGAAGGAGGATACATAGACGCAAAAGACGTCCTAGTAACTCCAGACGTTGCAAACGCTTTAAAACCAGGTGAAGTTGCACTACTTTGTACAGGAACACAAGGAGAACCACTCGCAGCACTTTCAAGAATAGCAGATGGAACTCATAAACAAATAAAACTAACTCCAAAAGATATAGTAATATTCTCATCAAGTGCCATTCCTGGAAACGGAAGAGCAATAGCAAACACTATAAATAAACTATATCTAAAAGGAGTAAAAGTATATACAAGCTCAACAGACAGAGAAATACATGCCTCTGGTCATGCCATGAGCGAAGAATTAAAATTAATGATAAGATTAATGAACCCAAAATATCTAATGCCTATTCATGGAGAATATAGAATGCTAAAAAAACACGCACATCTAGCCAAAGAATGTGGAATAAAAAAAGATAATATATTCGTATTAGATAATGGTGATGTCTTAGAAATGTACAAAGGAAATATAACAAAAGTAGGAAACTTCGAAGTAACAGAAACATTCGTAGATGGAAACAGAATCGGAGACATCTCCGGAGCAGTTCTAAACGATAGAAAAATAATGGCTAGCGAAGGAATACTAGTAGTAATAATAAACCTAAACATGGAAGATCGAAAACTACTAGCAAAACCAATGGTAACAACAAGAGGATTCATCCTAATAAACGAAAACGAAGAACTAATCAGAAAAATAGAAAAACTAGCAGAAAGAAAAATAATAAGAAAATTAGAAGACAAAAAAGTAACATTCACTGATGTAAAATCAGAAGTCACAAAAGAATTAAGTAATTTTATAAAAGAAGAAACTGGTAGAAAACCAATTGTTCTTCCAATTATTCTTAATATTAAAAAGTAAGATCAAACAAACAAGAAATCTTACTTTTTTTATTTTATAACAACACGAGTACCTATCTTTATATTATTATAAACATATCTAGCTTTAGAATAAGGCATATTAACACAACCATGAGACCCATTATACTTATAAATATTTCCTCCAAAAGAACTCCTCCAAGAAGCATCATGAAGACCAATTTGCATCTTACCATCAATAAGTATCCAGTAATTAACAAAACTCTTATAATCAGAACCAATCAAATAAACACTTCTAGCTTTACCTAAAATATAATAAGTCTTCCGAGGAGTATCATACTTATTCTTTTGACCCGTCACAACATAAGAACTAAATACCAACTTATCATTCTTATAATACCACAACTTCTGTTTCTTAATTGAAACCAATACATAAGTCTGTTTTGGTTTCTTTTCAAACTTAGCAACATATGTAAAAGAACTATCCTTCGTAAAAGTATAACTAGTCTTAGAAGTAATCTTAGTATTACCTTGATACCAACCTTTAAACCTATAACCCTTTCTTGGTTTAGCATAAACTTTATGTCTATTAGAATTACCATCCTTAGTATACTTTAAAGAAAAATAACCACCCTTAGAATTCTTAAAAACAGCACTTCTCCCATCACTATAATTATATTTAGCATAAGAAAGAGAATTACCTAAAGCAGAAATATATTTAAGATTCTTACTACCAGTCACTTTAAGACTACTAAGTTTATTATTAGAAAGATCAACAGAAATAATCTTACTACCTGAAATGCTCGCCTTCGTAATACGATTATTAGTAACAGTTAACCTTTCAAGAGAAGTAAAACCAGTTAAATCAAGAGAGCCATATAATTTTTTTTTCGAAGGCCAGTAAAGTTTTTTTATCTTACCATATCCATCCCCTCTAGAAGAAGTACTTTTCGAAAACCAACTAGAAGGCTTATTTCTATTATAAGAAGAATTAATCCTCTTACCATTAGACTTTCCCTTATAAGTTTTATTAAGAAAAGTAGTAATTTTCTTTTTCTCATAACCACTAGATAAATAAGAAACCCTTCGATCACCAGGATAATGATTAAACATAATATGAGTACTTGATAAAGTAGAAACACTCGGAGCAAAATACTTAGAGCCCCTAGAACCACTAATATATGAAGAAGAAGCACTATCATAATAATTCCCAGTATCAGCCATAGGATCAAAAACCATCCATTTACTATTCAAATAAATTTCAACAAATGTCCAGTTAGAATCACCACTATCAACATCAAAACTATCATCTATAGAACTATCCTTATTATAAAAACCACCAACACTTCTAGCAGGTATCCCCTCAGATCTTACAAGAGCAACAAGTAAAGCCGCAGAACCTTCACTATTAGAACGAATCTTTGAATAATTCTTATACTCATAAGTAATAAGATTATATGGATTACAATACTCATTACCAAACCTTTTCAAATTAGAAAGCTTCAAAGGAGATTCATAATAATAAAACTTATTAACAATAAACTCATAAAACTTACGAACCTTACTATAATTTGATAATTTCTTATTACCATAAATAGATCTTGCAAAAGATTTTACCTTTTCTTGTTCCTTTTTTGTAAGACCATCAAAATTCGTACATTTAAAATCACTCAAATACTTATTACTATATCTAGCACGCTCAACACTATTCATCTTATTCGAAGAATTAAGCATAGAGTTATTCTTGTCTATTCTAGAACCTAAACTATCATAACTAGCACTAACCGAAGTACTAAAAAAAAGAAGAAAAATGATAAAAAGCACAAAAAAAACCTTACTAGAACAAATCCTCTTCATCTTTCCACTCCTTCTATCATACTACCTAACCTAATAGTATCCCATAGAAATTTCTTTGTCAAGATAAGCACAAAAAAAAGGAGAATTAATCTACCTTCTTTACATCAAAACATAAAACAATATCATTTATCTTATATTCATTCTTAAGATCATCATCTTTCACTATTTCAAGAGCCAAAGTTTCCTTCTTTATATAATCACCAAATTCATCCAAAACATCATCCAAAGAACCATTATAATAAAGAATTATTCTATTTTCTATATCAAAGCCCTTTTCCTTTCTAAGATTTTGAACCTTTGATACTATTTCCCTAGCAATACCCTCTCTTATAAGATCATCATTTAAAACAGTATTCAAAATAATAAAATTATTATTTTCCATAGAAACCTTCATTCCATCTTTCGAAGCTATTTTAACATCAAGTAACTCATTTCCAATAGTCATTCCCTCAAAAGTAATAGAATTACCATTAACTACACTTTTAACCTCAGAATCAGATAAATTATTTAAGAAAGAAACAAAATCCTTCATTTTACTTCCAAGAACCTTACCAGCCCCTTTAAAGTTTGGTTTTATTTTAAAGTCCATATACTTAGTAAGATCATCTTCAAAAACAATATTCTTAACATTTAACTCTTCTTTAATCAAATCATCAAGTCCATTTAATATCTCCTTATTTTTTCCATCAAGTATAACTTCAAGAATAGGTTGACGCACTTTTATTTTTTCCTCTTCACGAACATTTCTACCAAGTGAAATAAGATCTCTTACTAAATCCATTCTTTTTTCAATATCATCATTAATCAAAGACTCATCACAAACTGGATAAGAAGCTAAATGAACAGATTCCTCTCCTGTTAAATTTTGATATATCTCCTCTGAAATAAAAGGTGTAACCGGAGCTATTAACTTAGATAACCCTTTCAAAACCTCATAAGTAGTATAATAAACACACTTTTTAGAATTATCTAATGAAGAGCCCCAAAATCTCTTCCTATTTCTTCTAATATACCAATTAGATAAATCAAGCGAAACAAAAGAAGTCAGTTCCTTAACAACCTTATTTAAATCATATTCATCAAAATAATTAGTAACATTCTTAACAAGCTTATTATATTTAGAAAATAACCACTTATCTATTTCCTCAAGATCATCATAAGAAACATCATAAGTCCTAGGATCAACCTTATCTATATTAGCATACAATGCAAAGAATGAATAAGTATTTCTAAGTGGATTAAAAAACTTAGAATGAACCTCTTTAAGACCATCCATATCAAATTTAAGAGGAGTCCACACCGGAGATGTATATGGAAGATAAAATCTAACAGTATCCGCACCATACTTTTTCATAGTAGTAAACGGTTCAACAATATTTCCCCTAGATTTACTCATTTTCTTACCAGAAGAATCAAGAAGCAAATCATTAACAAGAACATTTTTATATGGAGAAATTCCCTTAACAAAAACCGAAATAACAAGTAAGGTATAGAACCAACCACGAGTTTGATCAACACCCTCTGCTATAAAATCCGCAGGAAATTGAGTTTCCCAAAGCTCTTTATTTTCAAAAGGATAATGATACTGAGCAAATGGCATTGAACCAGAATCAAACCAGCAATCAATAACATCACTAACCCTACTCATAGTTTTACCACAAGAACATTTCAAATGAATATCATCAACATATGGTCTATGAAGATCAATATCATCATTAATACTTTCAATCGCCTTTTCTCTTAACTCCTCTCTTGAACCAACCATTTCCATATGACCACATTCACATCTCCAAAGAGGTAAAGGCGTTCCCCAATATCTATTTCTTGAAATTGCCCAGTCATTTAAATTTTCAAGCCAGTTACCAAATCTTTTCTCACCAACATATGAAGGATGCCAATTAACAGTTTTATTAGCACTTATTATCTTATCTTTTAACTTAGTAACCTCTAAATAAAAACTTGGTTTTGAATAATATATGAGCGGTGTAGAACATCTCCAGCAATGAGGATAATTATGTTTAATCTTTTGCTTCTTAAACAACTTATCTTCCTTTTTAAGATATTTGATAACCTCAAGATCAGCATCAAAAACATTCATACCCTTCCATAAACCTTCAGTATAACAACCATCTTCCCCAACAGGATTAAGATATGGAAGATTATACCTCTTACCAACCTTAGAATCATCTTCCCCAAAAGCCGGAGCAAGATGTACAACCCCAGTACCATCATCCATTGTTACATAATCATCACAAGTTACATAAAATGCCTTTTTAGAAACCTTTAAACTTGGTATTAATTGTTCATACTCTATACCTTCCAAGTCTTTTCCCTTATATCTTTCAAGTACCTCAACATCATCCCCTAATACCTTTGATACTAATTTTTCTGCTAAAATAAACTTATATCCCATAGATAAGACTTTTACATAATCCTCATTAGGATTAACACAAAGTGCAACATTAGAAATCAAAGTCCATGGAGTAGTAGTCCATACCAAGAAATATGCATCTTCATCCTTCTTCTTCATAGTAACAATAACAGTATCAACACTAACCTCTTTATAACCTTGTGCAACCTCATGAGAAGCAAGACCAGTACCACATCTAGGACAATATGGAACTATCTTATGACCCTCATAAAACAATCCCTCATCAAAAAACTTCTTTAATATCCACCACTCAGTTTCAATATAATTATTATCATATGTTACATAAGGATGATCAAGATCAATAAATTGACCCATCTTAACAGTTAAATCAGAAAATGCTTTCTCATTTTTCCAAACACTCTCCTTGCATTTCTTATTAAACTTCTCTATTCCATACTTCTCTATATCAGTTTTATTCTTAAACCCAAGTTCCTTCTCAACAGCAAGTTCAACAGGAAGACCATGCGTATCCCAACCTACCTTCCTTAAAACCTTAGAACCCTTCATAGTATGATACTTACATATAGAATCCTTAATAAACTTAGCAACCATATGATGAAGTCCAGGAAAACCATTCGCAGTAGCAGGACCATCATAAAAAACATAATAACCATTACCCTTATCTATACTTTTTTGTAAAATATTATCATTTTTCCAAAACTCAGTAAACGATTCCTCTACCTTACTTATTTCATCCTTTTTCAATTCCTTAAACATAATTTCCTCCTTACAATAGAACAAAAGAAAAGCTAAAGCTTATCCTGAGAATCTCACGATTCTCTTTTTCTGCTTCATAGATATCATTCTTGATATTCTCAACAGACTTAAACTCCGATAGTCGCTACCGTACTCTCTATTTTATTTTTATATTTATACTAGCATTTAAATCTCTATCCATTCTAAGTCCACAACTATTACATTTATACTCCCTTTTATTTAAATCTTTATATTCATCATCTCTATTTCCACACAAACTACATATTCTAGATGATGCATAATTCACTTATACTTTTGAATAGATTATTCTTCTTGCCTTTAATTATCATTCTAACTTTTTTTGAACAATATTTGAATACAATCTGAATTTATAAGCCTTATACATGCACATATCCCCCCTTGGATAATTTAATTATAACAAATAAAACATACGTTCGTCAATAGCTAATGAATCATTTTCATAACTAATCTAGAACTTTCCTATAAGATAAAAAAATCAAATAAACAAAGGGACGTGAATAGACGTGGTGCCACCCTTCTTTATCTGATTGATATCTCATTAATATAACGGTTTAACCGGTCTTTTCTACTTTATTCAAAAAGACTCTCAATGGTGTTATTCATATAGATACAATATCCATTTGCACCAGACATGGACTCTCTAGAATTAATATACTATATTACTTCTCCATTTCATCGAATTAAATATATTTTATCACTTACCTTGAAAAAGTCAAGGGGTTTTAGGCCAGTACATTATAACGACAATAATAACTCCTATAAGGGCAATAGCTACTAAAATCATTTCTCTAATTGAAAGGGGAAATTTCTTTTTTTGTGGTTGATAACTGGAGCTTACTGAATTTTCTTCATATGAAGGGTTAAAGGAATTATTGTTTGAATTAATGCTTTGATTTAAACTGTTTGTGTTACCTATGATGTTGTCGCTATTTTGATATAAACTTGATTGATTTATACCAGAATTTATTCCATTATCCATAGGAGTATCGTCTTGCATTGTCTTAATTTCAGTATGAACACTATTTGAAGTCCTAATATTATTGTTATCAGAAATATTATTTTCATATGTATTATTGTTCATGTAGTTATTGTTGTCGTAACTATTGATGTTATTTGTATAGTTATTTTGTCCGTATAGGTTATTAGTAGGTGTTTCTACTGAAGATTGGTTGCCATAGTTTTGAGTAGTTTCATTTTCATATGAGTTATTATTTTGATAACTGTTTTGCGTATATGGATTGTTTGTATTTGTTTCTGTGAAAGATAGGTTTCCATAGTTAGAAATGTTTTCATTTTCATATGAAGGAATGTTATTTTCATATAAATTACTATTTACATGGTCATAAGAGTTTAAATTATTATAACCAGTATTATCATTTCCAGAAATACTTTCATTTATACTATTATAATTATTGACACTATTTAATGTATTGTCTACTCTATCGAAAGCATTCATGTTGTTATAGTTATTTTGGAATGTATTATTTTGGCTATAACTAGTCTCATTATTTCCCATAGAATAGTTATTTTCGTATGAATTTGTTTGATTATTAAAACTGTTATTTATTTTATTGTCAAAGCTAGGAGCAGCATTAAAATTAGGAATGTTTATTCCACCATAGTTACTTTCTTGAGCAGGATTACTACTAAAACCTGGTATGGACACTACTGATGGATCTTCCTTATGCTCTTCAACTTTTTGATGAGTGTAACTGTTTATGCCAGAATGTCCTTGTCCTGGGATATTAACTTGATCACTAGGTTGTTCTTGATAAATATTTCCTTGCATGATACTTGGTTCATTTGGGACATTATTCATTCCTTGCATAGCATTTCTTTCGTTAGAAACTCCAGAGAAACCTTGCATCATAGAGCTATTATTTGTGCTTTGGTTTTGACTTTGTCCTTGTACTAATCTAGAATCAAATTCGTTACTCATAGGATTATTTCCTGCACTTGAATTTCCTCCATAAGAAGAATTATTAAATCCTCCATTAAAACCATTAGGTATATTATTATTCATTATATCTCCTTCTTCCTACTCATATCATATTACTATTATTATATCTAATTTTTTTTCTTTTTACAATCATGTTTTAATTCTTATTGACACTTTTTACATATTATTTATTAACTTCCTTTGTAATCCAAGTCATAATTAGATTTACAATATAATTAATTTCATTTGTGGTTAAGTTTCTATTTTTTTGTATGCCGTGCCATTTGTAAAGACAAGATCTACAACAGGTGCCTGTTGCATGTTGTGCTATGAAAACAGGATGTCCTTTCATTGGTGTTTGTTTTCCATCATTTATTATATCACATGGTGCGAGTCTTTTGTTGATAAAATCGGTAGCATGAGATTTTATTTTTAAGTAACCGTTTTTCTTGCAATAGGAAATGTCTTTTTCTTGTAGATGAAAACTATTTCTGAAGCTTGATTTTTTTAGTTTTTGGAGAATAAATTCTATGTTATTTGTATTCAAATTTAATACTTCCTTTTCCGTTTTTGCAGGAGACAGTTGCAATGGAACCGTTTATGATTGTTACTCTTGGGGCAATATGTCCAATATCGGCATCTATAATAATAGGAACATTTAGTTCTTCTAAAATAGACATGATTGAGGATATATATTCTTCTTCAAAGGTCATTAGACTTCTTCCGAAAATAAAGCCTTTTACATATTTAAAATAACCACTTTCTTTAAATTTCCATAAAAATCTAGTTATATCGCTTAGGGAGTATGAAAAGTTTTCAAAGTACCATAAAATTCCATCTTCTTTGTATTTTTCAACAAATGAAATGGTCTTATCAAATTTTGTCCCAAAAATATCTCCGAGAACGTCCATGCAACCACCAATTATTCTTCCTTTTATGATACAAGAGGTAGAGTTAATCACTTTAAGATTAACGTCGTTAGTTAAGTTATATCCTTCAAGACCTGTAATTTTTTCTCTTCTTGTTCCTTCATATTTAGAAAAACTATTTTGTGTGATTTGGTTTCCTTTTAATAATGATAGATTGTCAAGAATGGACTTATCAAGAATATCCATTCCAAAGGCTTTGTAATTGTTGCTATAAACAGTTGCAATGTCTAAATTAGTAGTTATGGTATATGTAAGCCAGGTTGGATCGGAATATCCTTGAAACCATTTGGGATTATTTAAAATAAGATTGTAGTTAAGATAAGGGATTATTTCCATGATGTATTCTCCTCCACAGGCTG
>CAVFIB010000042.1:0-9641 GCA_963622385.1 Bacteroidaceae bacterium
ATGTGAAAAAAACGAACTAATTAAAATTCGTCTCTTTTATGGCTGAGTAGTAACAGTAGATGATAATAAAAACAATAAAAGAACAGGTAGATATTAAAATGTATAATTTAAATTAACCAAAAAAGAATACTCCTAAATAATAAGTTAGTGATAAAACACTAGCTTTTTCTATGCAAAAATAACAAACCTATGCTATACTACAACTAACAAAAAGAATTTATTATAGAATGGAGGATAATTATGAAAAAAACAAACTCAAAAGACTATTTAGGAAAAACAGTATCTATAAAAATAGATAGACCATTAGGATCAAGACACCCCAAACATGGATTTATGTATATGCTAAATTATGGATATATACCAAATACAATAAGTGGCGATGGAGAAGAACTAGATGCATACTTAATCGGAGAATTTGAACCAGTAGAACAAAGTAATGGTAAAGTTATTGCAATAATACATAGAACAAATGACGATGATGATAAACTAATTGTATCAAAAGAAGGAAAAGATTACTCAGACGATGCAATTAAAGCACTAACTGAATTTCAAGAAAAATACTTTAAATCAGTAATTATTAGATAATATATATGAAAACAATATATTTAATAAGAGACTCAAAAGCAGAAAAAAATATAAATTTCTATGATATAAAAAACAAACAAATAGAAAACAAACTATTACCATTAAGTATAGAAGGAAAAGAAAAAGCATCAATATTTTGCAAAAAACAATTTAATAGATATAATTCATGTTAATTAAAAGAATTTAGGTGCAAAAAACAAAATAGAATATATTATAATTAAATATCTTTATACATATCAAATTTCACTAATGAACATAACAGAAAAGTTATAGTCATATTCTAAAAGAAGGTGATTAAATATATGAGAAAACCACATCAAATACTAGCATTTCCATTTATTAAAGAAAATAATGAGTATTTATATGGTATTTTTTGTAGAAATAATAAAAAAGAAATATGGCAAGGAATTGCTGGTGGAGTAGAAGACTATGATACTACTTACAAAGATGCATGTATTAGAGAAGCTAATGAAGAAGCAGGGTTAACTGATTTTAGCAATGTAATTGAGTTAGAATCTATATGTACAATACCTGTTCCAAATGTTACAAAAGAGTTTCTTTGGGGAGAAGATGTATTATTAATATATGAACATTGTTTTGGTATTGAATGTAAAAGCAAAAATATAAAGCTCTCAAATGAACATGTTAAAATGGAATGGCTTAATTATGAAGAAGCTATTAAAAAATTAAAATGGGATAGTAACAAAAATGCTCTTTGGGAACTAAACTACAAACTAAACAATCAAAAAACTTATAGTCAAAAACAATAACAAATACAAACATAATTCAAAAAGGAAGGTGCACTTTATGATAAAAATTAGAAAAGCAAAAGAAAAAGATATAGATAGTATTAAAGATATTTATAAAAATGTCATAATTGATCTAAATAAAAAGAAAATTGATATGTTATGGGGAGACATATATCCCTTTTGTGAAATTGAGTATGATATAAATAATAACAATATGTATATTATAGAACTTGATAATTTGATAGTAGGGAGCTTTGTTATGTCAGATTTTGATGCTCCTGATTATCATGAAATAAAATGGCATAAAAATAGTAATTTCATTTACCTAAATAGGTTAGTAGTAGACCCTTTGTATCAAGGCAAAGGTATAGCCAAAGAAGTTTTAAATTTAATTGAGAAAGATATGAAAAGCAAAAAATATAAAACAATTAGACTAACAGTATATGAACATAACTTTCCTGCAATAAAACTATATGAAAAATTTGGATTTACAAAAATAAATATAGGATTTTGGCAACTTGAAGACAAAAAATTTATTGGTTATGAAAAAATAATAAATTAGTTAAAGATAGTCTGTCTAGAGTATTAACAAAGTACAATACAAATATATAATTTTCAACAAATATAAATAAAACAATTGACAAAATCAAAACAAAATGATATATTAACAACGTTGAATTTGCATTGGGTTTACTAGGTAAACCTAATAAAAATTAAGAAAAATGATACACCTGGGTATGTGTGTAGAAAGGAGAAGTTATGCCAACAATAAACCAATTAGTAAGAAAAAACAGAAAAAACAAAACAAGAAAGTCTAAATCACCAGTACTTGGAATTAGAATGAACACATTACAAAAGAAAGCTACAAATACAGCTTCACCACAAAAACGTGGAGTATGTGTACGTGTAGGAACAAAAACACCAAAGAAACCAAACTCAGCATTAAGAAAATATGCTCGTGTTAGACTTTCAAACGGAAAAGAAGTAGATGCTTATATTCCTGGAGAAGGACACAACTTACAAGAACATAGCGTTGTACTAATTCGTGGTGGACGTGTTAAAGACTTAATCGGTGTACGTTATCATATTGTTCGTGGAACAATGGATACACAAGGAGTTAAAGATCGTAAAAAAGCTCGTTCAAAATACGGAACTAAAAAAGGAAAATAAAATAAATACAAAATATAAAGGAGGAAAACAAAGTGCGTAAGAAACAAGCAGTTAAAAGAGACGTTTTACCAGATCCTATATATAAGTCAAAAGTAGTTACTAAATTAGTAAACTCTATGATGATAGATGGAAAAAGAGGTAAATCAGAAAAAATACTTTATAGCGCATTCGACATGATAAAAGAAAAAACTGGAAAAGAACCTATGGAAGTATTTAACAAAGCTCTTGAAAATATAAAACCAGCACTAGAAGTTAAATCACGTCGTGTTGGTGGTTCTAACTATCAAGTTCCAATTGAAGTATCTGCTGAAAGATCACAAACACTAGGACTTAGATGGTTAATAAACTATGCTAGATTACGTGGAGGTCATGGGATGGCTGAAAACCTAGCAAATGAAATAATTGACGCTTCAAATGGTACAGGAGCATCAGTAAAAAAACGTGAAGATACTCATAGAATGGCCGAAGCTAACAAAGCATTCGCTCATTACAAATGGTAGGAAAGGAAATAAAATATGGCAAGACAAACTAGTTTAGATAAAACAAGAAACTTTGGAATCATGGCTCATATCGATGCCGGAAAAACAACAGCAACAGAACGTATTTTATTCCATACAAAGAAAATCCACAAAATTGGAGAAACTCATGATGGAGCATCTCAAATGGACTGGATGGAACAAGAAAAAGAACGTGGTATAACAATCACAAGTGCTGCAACAACAGCATTCTGGAAAGGTTATAGATACAATATCATAGATACTCCAGGACACGTAGACTTCACAGTAGAAGTACAACGTAGTTTAAGAGTACTAGATGGTGCAGTTCTATTACTTGATTCAAACGCTGGTGTAGAACCACAAAGTGAAACTGTATGGAGACAAGCAAATGAATATCATGTACCTAGAATCATCTTCTCAAACAAAATGGATAAACTAGGAGCAGATTTCTATATGAGCTTACAAAGCGTTAAAGATAGACTTGGCGCTAACACAGCAGCAATTGAACTTCCAATTGGTGCAGAAAACGAATTTGATGGAATCATAGATTTAATCACAATGAAAGCATATCATTATGATGGAGGAGCAGAAGAAAACCCGACAGAAATCGAAATTCCAGCAGATATGAAAGATAAAGCAGAAGAATATAGAACAACAATGCTTGAAACAATTGCAGAATATGATGATGAATTAATGGAAAAATATCTTGAAGGAGAAGAAATTCCTGAAGAAATGATTAAAAAAGCCATCAGAACAGGAGTTCTAAAAGCAGAATTTTTCCCATTCATGTGTGGTACAGCACTAGGAAACAAAGGTGTAAAACTATTACTAGATGCCGTAATAGATTACTTACCATCACCACTTGATATACCTGCAATCAAAGGAACAAATGCTAAAGGAGAAGATGACGAAAGACATCCATCTGATACTGAACCATTCAGCGCTTTAGCATTTAAAGTTATGACAGATCCATTCGTTGGACGTTTAACATTCTTTAGAGTTTATTCAGGAAAACTATCAAGCGGTTCATATGTCCTAAATAGTACAAAAGATACTAAAGAAAGAATAGGACGTATTCTGCAAATGCATGCTAATGACAGAACTGAAATATCAGAAGTATTTACAGGAGATATAGCAGCAGCAGTAGGACTTAAAAATACAACAACTGGGGACACTTTATGTGATGAAAAGAAACCAATTATTCTTGAATCAATCGAAGTACCAGACCCAGTTATAGAACTAGCAATTGAACCAAAATCAAAAGCTGATCAAGACAAAATGGCTCTTGCTCTTCAAAAACTAGCAGAAGAAGATCCAACATTCAGAGTTCATACAGATACAGAAACTGGTCAAACAATAATTGCCGGTATCGGAGAACTTCACTTAGACGTTCTAGTAGACCGTATGAAAAGAGAATTCCATGTTGAAGCAAACGTTGGTAAACCACAAGTTGCTTATCGTGAAACATTAACTCAAACTGGAGAATGTGAAGGTAAGTATATTAAACAATCAGGTGGTCGTGGACAATATGGACATGTTTGGGTTAAATTCGAACCAAATCATGACAAAGGTTATGAATTTGTTGATCAAATCGTTGGTGGTGTAGTACCAAGAGAATACATCCCAATAGTAGATAAAGGATTACAAGATGCCCTACAAACAGGTGTACTTGCAGGATTCCCAATGATAGATGTAAAAGCAACTCTTTACGATGGTTCTTACCATGATGTCGATTCATCAGAAATGGCATTCAAAATTGCTGCATCACTTGCCCTAAAAGAAGCAAAAAATAAGTGTAAACCAGTAATACTTGAACCGATCATGAAAGTAGATATCGTAGTACCAGAAGAATATTTTGGTAACGTAATGGGAGACATCACATCAAGACGTGGTAAACCTCTATCACAAGAATCACGTGGAAACTCAATCAAGTTTTCAGCAATGGTTCCACTGTCAGAAATGTTTGGTTATGCAACAAGCATAAGATCAAATACACAAGGTAGAGGAACATTCCAAATGGTACCAGATCATTATGAAGAAGTACCTAAATCAATTGCCGAAGAAATAATTAAAAAAAGTGGTAATTAATCAAAAAAATGGTATAAACAGTTGAAAAAAATTCAAATGTTAGATACAATTATAAATGTAATCAAAAAAGGAGGAAATAAAAAATGGCAAAAGAAAAATTCAATCGTAGTAAACCACATGTAAACATTGGTACAATTGGTCACGTTGACCATGGTAAAACTACTCTTACTGCAGCAATCACTAAAGTATTAGGAGCAGCAGTAGATTTCGCAGATATTGATAAAGCACCAGAAGAAAGAGAACGTGGAATTACAATCAATACTGCACACGTTGAGTATGAAACTGAAAAACGTCATTATGCTCACGTTGACTGTCCAGGACATGCCGATTATGTTAAAAACATGATTACTGGTGCAGCACAAATGGATGGAGCTATCTTAGTTATTGCAGCTACAGATGGTCCAATGGCACAAACAAGAGAACATATCCTATTATCACGTCAAGTAGGAGTACCAAGAATGGTAGTATTCTTAAACAAATGTGATATGGTAGACGATCCAGAATTACTTGAATTAGTAGAAATGGAAGTTAGAGATCTATTAAATGAATATGGATATGAAGGAGATGAAACTCCAATTATCTGTGGTTCAGCACTTAAAGCACTTGAAGGTGACCCAGAATACGTAGAAAAAATAAAAGAATTAATGAACGCAGTAGACGAATGGATTCCAACTCCAGAACGTGATACTGAAAAACCATTCTTAATGAGTATCGAAGATGTATTCACAATCACTGGACGTGGAACAGTTGTTACTGGACGTGTTGAACGTGGACAATTAAAACTTAACGACGAAGTTGAAATCGTTGGTATTAAACCAACTAAGAAAACAGTTGTTACAGGAATTGAAATGTTCAAGAAAACATTAGACTATGCAGAAGCAGGAGATAATGCTGGAGTTCTACTACGTGGAATTTCACGAGAAGAAGTTGAACGTGGACAAGTTCTTGCTAAACCAGGTTCAGTTACTCCTCATAAGAAATTTACTGCAGAAGTATATGTTCTATCTAAAGAAGAAGGTGGAAGACATACTCCATTCTTCGCAAACTACAGACCACAATTCTACTTCAGAACAACAGATGTTACTGGTGTAATCGAATTACCAGCAGGTGTTGAAATGGTTATGCCTGGAGACAATGTTAACATGACTGTAGAATTAATCCATCCAATTGCTATCGAAAAGGGAACTCAATTCTCAATTCGTGAAGGTGGTAGAACAGTTGGTGCAGGTGTAGTTTCTGAAATTATAGAATAATAACCAAAGGCGACTAAGTCGTCTTTTTTAAATTCTTAAAAATTTCTACTTCTAACTATTTGATTTTAATATAATATTATGTTAAAATACATATATCAATCAAAGGAGGGTTACTAATGGAAATAATGGAAATAGTAAAAATAATCTTACTAGTAATATGTGCAGTCCTAATAACACTAGTACTACTTCAAAGTAGTAAATCCGGAGACATGGGGAATATAATGACCGGAGGAACAAGCGATTTATTCAAAAATAGAAAAGAACGTGGTTCAGAATTAGTAATAAGTAGATTAACACTAATCCTAGGACTAAGCTTTGTTATCATATGTTTAGTAATTTCATTTATTTAATTAAAAAGGTATCTTAGAATATCTTTTTTTTTAATATTATGTTATTATATTTACAGGTGATAAACATGGAAGAAAGAATATTAGAAATATTAAAAGTATCAAGAAACAACGGCTTATCAAAACAAGAAGTCTATAAAAAACTAGCATACACAAACCTATCATTCGAAGACTTTGAAGAAGTATTTGATGATCTTAAAGAAAGACAAGAAATATATCAAACAGGAAAAGACAAATATACACTAAATCCATTTAAAGAAGCAGAAATCCTAGTAACAAGAAAAGGAACAATCTTAGCAAAAACACAAACAGAAACATATGAAATATCAGAAGATCAATTTGGTTGCTTAACCGGAGACAAAGTAAAAATAAGAATAACAGACTTTAATCAAAACAAAGGAACAATAAAAGAAGTACTAGACAGAAAAGGAACCCTAGCAGAAGTTAAAAAAGAAAACGGAAAAAAATATGCCCTAGTAAGAAACAAAGAAACAATAACAAAATATGAACTAAAAACAGATCAAAATCTAGTAGATGGCATTCTTATAGGAATAAAACTAGAAAAAGGAAGAAAAGATAAAAAACCAGTAGCAACCATCGACAGAGTATTCGGACATAAAAACAAACCAAGATTAGATGAAGAAATAATCCTATATGAAAACAACTTCAACTACGAATGGCCATCCGAAGTCTTAAAAGAACTAAAAAATATACCAAGTGAAGTAACAGACCAAGATAAAAAAGGAAGAAAAGATCTAAGAGATAGAGAAATATTCACAATAGATGGAGACGACACAAAAGACATAGATGATGCAGTAAGCTTAGAAAAACTAAAAAATGGTAACTATCTTCTAGGAGTCCACATAGCAGACGTAACCAACTACGTAAAAGAAAGAACTGCAATAGACCAAGAAGCTTATCAAAGAGCAACAAGTGTCTATATGAACACAGTAGTAAACCCAATGTACCCAGTAGAACTATCAAACGGAATATGCTCATTAAACCCAGAAACAGATAGATTAGCACTAACCGCAGAAATGGAAATAACTCCAAACGGAAAAATAATAAATTATGACTTATTCGAAAGTCTTATCAACTCAAGAAAACAAATGACATATAAAAACGTAAACAAAATACTAAACAACGAAGAAATACCAACAGACTACATTCCATACGTTGAAACATTAAAAGAAATGTATAACCTATCAGAAATACTAAAAAAGAATAGACAAGAAAGAGGTTACCAAGAATTCCAAACATCTGAAATGAAAGTCTTAACAGATGAAAAAGGAATCCCAATAGAAATAACAAAAAGAGAAGATGGAAAAGGTCAAAAACTAATAGAAATGTTCATGCTCGCAGCAAATGAAACAGTAGCAACACATATCTATAACATGGGAATACCTTGTATCTACAGAGATCATGACAATCCAAATGAAGAAAAACTAAAAAAAGTAACAGAAATAATAAGAAACTACGGAGAAAACTTCAAAACCAAAGGAAAAGTACTAAGTTCAAAGTACATATCAAGTCTTCTAGAAGAACTAAAAGAAACAGAGAAATATGAAACCTATTGCAACATGATCCTAAGATGTCTAGCAAAAGCAACATACGAATCATACAACATAGGACATTTCAGTATAGGAATAAATAGCAATAAAAGAGAAGCATACACCCATTTCACATCTCCAATAAGAAGATATCCAGATACAACAGTCCACAGAGTACTAAAAATGATCTTTAAAATGGAAACAGAAAAACTATACTCAAACGAACACAAAACAAAAATGGCCTCAATCGCAAGACACTCAAGCATCCAAGAACAAAATGCAGACAAATGTGAAAGAGAATCAAACAAAATGAAAACGGCAGAATACATGGAAATAAACCAAGATAAATACAAAAACGAAGTATATGAAGGAATAATATCAGGATTTACCCAATCAGGAATGTATGTACAACTACCCAACCTAATCGAAGGAAGAGTAGGATTTAACACAATGGACGATTTCTATCACTATGACGAAGAACAAGAAATAATAACCGGAGAAAAAACAGGAAAAATCTATAGACTCGGAGACAAAGTAAACGTAAAATTAGTAAAAGTTTCAAAACTCCTAAGAGAAATAGACTTTGAAATAGAAACAAAAGAAAAAAACAAAGAAACATCAAAAACAAGAAAAAGGAAAATAACATATGGAAATACTAAATAGAAAAGCAAATTATAACTATTTCATTGAAGAAGAAATAGAATGCGGAATAGAACTCCTAGGAAGCGAAGTAAAATCAATAAGAGAAGGTTCATGTAACATAAAAGATAGCTATGCCAGAATCAAAAACAATGAAGTATTTGTAATAAACATGTTCATAAAAAACTATAGCCATAGTGCTAAAATATTCACCCCAAATGAAACAAGACAAAGAAGATTGCTACTTCACAAAAAAGAAATAAAAAAAATAAATGAAAAAACATCAAAAGAAGGATACACATTAATTCCACTAAAAATATACTTTAATGAAAAAGGAAAAGCAAAACTATTACTAGGAATTTGTAAAGGTAAAAAAAACTATGACAAAAGAGAAACAATCAAAGAAAGAGATCTAAAAAGAAAACTAGAAAAAGATCTAAAAAACTACTAATGCAAAAAGATATAATAAGTAAAGAAACAAAAAACCTAGTAAAAGGAAAACAAACAAAAATAAAAACAAACATAGAACATCTAAAAACATACAACGAAAAAATAATAAAAGAAAACACATTCCTAGAAACAGAAAAAGATTCTCCATTTGACATTTATATAATAACAAACAAAGGAAATAACCTAACATACATAACACTAGAATCACAAGAAACATATACAGTAAAAGAAAACCAGTATCTAGGAACAAGTAAAAAACCACCCTTAAAAAGGGTGGTTTTTCTCTGAAGCCTATAAGGCTTGACACTGGCAG
>CAVFIB010000043.1:0-9623 GCA_963622385.1 Bacteroidaceae bacterium
TTTAAAAAGGATAACTGTCAGCCAACAATTCGTCCCCAAATTCGTCCCCTCCACTTAAATTTTTATGGTTAAATTGATACTTTTTCCTTCGGGACGAATAAAAGTCACAAATTTTATTTTCTGGACTAAATAACATTAAATAACATTGGTTGGTGTTTTTTGTTATTTTATTTTATCATTTTTTCCTTGAAAAAACAAGGTAAACGCCAAAATACCCTGTTCATATTATCATCTATTTTTTGATTAAAATACTACTAATTCATTTAAAATATTTTCATCAATAGAAATATCAGATTCGTCCCCAATTTGTATCTCTAAATCATTGTTCTTTGGACGAACACTTTCTATAAATGAATCTAATTCATCAACACAATCAGCAATTATTTCATCATTATCTCCATATACATCTATTGTAATAATATCAGTAGCGTGTCCCATTAGTTTTGAAATAGCCTTTGAATTAAAATTGTTCTTTAATAATAATGTTGAATAAGTTGCTCTTAAATCGTGAAATCTAATGTTTGGTAAATTATTTTCCTTTAATAATTGTTTCCAATATTTAAAATGAAATGTTTTAACTTCTATTTTTTTACCTACTTTCAATTAATTAAAATCAGATAATTTATATCCTAGTTTATTAAGTTCTTTATAAACTCTACTAATTGGCATACCTAGAATATTGTAATAATCACCATTTATTTTTGGAATATAAATAGCCGATTTACCTGCTATTGAATAACCACATCTTTCAAAAATATATTGTTCATTTTCAATATACCAATCAATTTCTTCTTCAGTAAGTTCATCAAAATAAACTTCCGTTATCTCATTTAATGTAACTTTTTTGTTTTGGTATAAATCTATGATTGTTACTCCTGTCACAGCATAATTAACTCTGCCAGATAAACTTTGTAACATTATTTTCGCTTGTTCCTTTGTTTTAGGCTTTTCTAGTTTTTTATCATCTATATAAATTATAGAATCTGCTGAAAGTATAACTCCTTCTTTTAAATCTTTTGCTATTGCCTCCGCTTTTTGTCTTGATAAATCCATAACATATTCTTTTGGATCGATTTTATCTGAATGTTCTTCTATATTGCTTGGAATAACATCATATATTAAACCGACTTTGTCTAATACTTCTTTTCTAGTTCTAGAATTTGAAGCTAAAATTAATTTCATTCTCATCATCCTCCTATAACATAATTATACCATTTTTTTCAATATTTTTTTAAATAATTGGCACTATTTAACATTTTTTGATTTCTCCAGATCTTTGTCACAACATTGATATAATGGGCAAATCAAACATGACGGATCCGTCGGTCTACACATTTCCCTACCTAAAGTCCAAAAGGCCGTTGTTAGCCTTCCTGGGCATTCAGGATATAACTTTCTTGCCTCTGCAAGCACTTCTTCTTGTACATCATTATCAACTAAACCTAATCTCAAAAATAATCTTCTTATATGTATATCATAAGCAATATCAATATTTTCTCTATCTATTATATCTACATTCATATCTCTAACCAAAATTAAAGTACCTAATGAAGCTTTCTTATGACTTATACCTTTAAATTGCTCTAATGAAGAAACGATTTCTGATGCAGTTCTATTTTTCCATATATTTTCTGCATTGGAATCATATTTAGTAACTATATCATTCATGGCACTATATATATAATTTGCCATTCTTGCTGGATAACGATGCAGTGCAGGTTTTTCTTTAATAAAGTTTTCTATATCACTCTCATCATATTCATTCAATATTTTATTAAAATCAAAACCGCCTATTCTTTCGGATAGTTTATATGGTAAACTCCAAGCAATTTCAGCTTTAACTGATTGGTCTGATATTAACCCGATTACAAAAGCATTTAAATTATCTAAAATAAATTTCTTTTCTTCTTCTTTTAGTAAGTCGCCTTTTAATATACTATTAGCATCTTCTATTTCTTTCAAATAAATTAAAATACTTTTCAATATTTCCGATTCCTTCTTTGTTAAATCTTTGTTTTGCATAATACAACCTCCTATTCTATTTTAACACTTTTCTTACCATTATGTCCTCATTTGTCGTTAAAGACCATTTACTATTTTGATTGTATTTTGGTACTAAAGCCTCATCCCAACCAATTAATTCGATTGTTTTATCTTTTAAATAATTATTAACATAATGTATTTCAGCTAATGAATAAGGATCTAATCTTCCTAAATCTTCAGACAAGTTATTTCTATCAATAAATAATAATACTCTATCTGTTCTTTTCAATAATTCTAGTCTTGACTCTAAATATTCTTTTACATTTTTCTCGTAAAAATGTAAAGGTAAAATATTTTGTGGACTTACAGGGCAAATATTGTGTGTATAACAATAACTTCTTGCCCAATCTATATGTTTGAAGTTTTCCATGTTGGCAATTATATAAGCACTTTGATGTGGTTCTTCGTTATAACTTGTTAATAAATTATTAAATAATTCAAATTTGACCATTGGATCTATTTTTGATAGATAATCTTTTAATTGCTGGCTACTAAGATTTTGCAATTCAGATGTTGATAAATGTGTAATTCCTTTTATTATATCTAGTCCTTTTCCTTTTTTAGCATCCCATAACAACATTTCTGCCAATATACCTTCTGATAGAGGTCTGCCTTCTTTTGAATAAACACTCATTTTATCTGATAACATTTCTAACGTTAAGCAATCTTTCATTACATCTATTTTCTTGCCACCCAGAGAAACAGTTGAAACATAGTAACCTAAAGATGTTTCTGGATTTAATGGTATATTCCCTCTTTTAATTTCATAGTCACAAATGTTGTGTAAATAATGCATATCATCTCCATCAAATGATGTGTATATAACATTTTTCTTTGATGGCTTATTAGCAAATTCATCAACCGTATTTTTGTAATTTTCTTCTACGCTTACACTTATTGGCGATAAAGAGTATTTTTTTTCGTTTGATATTTCATTAATTTTTAGAAGAACTTGTTTTATAAATTCTTCAATGCTATTTTTATCATAATTATTTGTAACAATAATATCAAATGATGAAGATGATGAATCTTTAAAGAAGCCTATTTCTTTTTTTATGTCTGCTATCCTTTTGCTCAATTCTTCATAACCTGTATTTCTTGCTTTTAGTTCTTCGATTGTTTTACTAATGTCCTCAGGCAAAACATATACACTTATTGTATTAGGATATTCTTTTTTAAAACTTTCTACTTCCTTATAATATAGTTCTGTAACTAAACATGTTCCTTGTTCTGTTTTATCCATATCACTCTTGTAGTATCCATACATATTACCAAATACATTATTAACAACGCACATTTCACCATTACTATCTTTTTTTTGAAATTCTTCTAATGGCAAGAAGAATTTATCAACCCCTTCTACTTCATCTTTTCTTTTTTCTCTCGTAGTAACTGCTTTTAGTTTCTCAAAATTGTCAAGTCTATCTATAATGCTTTTAATAAAATGAGATTTACCTGCACCAGATATTCCTGACAAAGTGATAATAAAACCTTTTTCCATAAACCAAACCTCCCTTTAAAATTTTGATAATGAAAAGAGGACTTTTTGGGGACAACTCCCCCTCAAAAAGTCCTCTTTTTAAAAACTACTAAATAAAAATATGTGCTTGTATTTTTCTTAATCATAGTCATCACCACTCAAAATTTTGTGTTCTATGATACCATTCTTTTTAAGCTATGTCAACGCATTTTATATGTCCTTAAAAATAAAATTCAAAGTTTCCATATTCTAAAATACGGAAATTTAGTTTTAAAAAATCAATTTTAGATTTGATTTTATATGATAATCTTACTACTATAATGATAAGGTAACATTATAGCGACTTGAACACAAAATAGTGACAACGCGAAAACGTTAAGTTAATTGTGCAATCATTATTGGGAACAAATGAAAGTCACAAATTTTATTTTAACATTTAGTATTATCTAGTCCATTTCGTTTTATTTAGTACTATTTTTATGGATTTATCAACACTAAATAGCACTAGATAATATAGGAAAAGTGCTAACATCATAATAAGAGACAAAGTATTCTACTCTGTTTTCTGGGAATAGTTCTTTTAGTTCTGAATATAGCTGTCCTGCTAGGGTTTTGTTATGTGCTAGGACTAGTGTTTGTTTGCCTGTTTCTTTTATTACATTTGCTATTGTAAATGTTTTTCCTGTTCCTGTTGCTCCTAGTAAGACTTGGTGTTTTTTTTCTTGGTTTATACCAGTTACAAGGCTTTTAATGGCTTGTGGTTGGTCACCACTTGGTTTATATTTTGATACTAGTTTAAACATAATTTTCCTCCCTTTTATATTATTTTTTATTTAATTAAGATTACTACTTATTATCTATCTTTTCTGTTTCGATTATTAATTTATCAAAATCCGAAACAAATTTTTTATCTTGTATAATTTTGTATTTTTCATATTCGCTTTCTGCTTTTTGTTTTGCTTTTTCAGCAGAAATTTTACCTTTACCTTCTAATACTTCATAATGAAATAGTTTTAAAGATGTCTCTACTTCATTTTGCCAGTCTTTCATACTCATTGATAAATTTCTTTCTGCGTTATTTTCTGCAATATCTAAAAATAAGTTCACCAAATTATTTAAACTTTTTATTTCTTTTTCGTCTAAATAGTTTTTAGCAATACAAACATCTGATTTTAAGATTTTTCCATCAGGAGATTTGTTCCAATTTGTTAATCCCATATTCACTTTTTGACTGTCAGCTCTGTCATAAATGATTTCTGCAGCGGTATTTTCGGTAATAGCATAGTGAAATTTATTTTGAACAGTTGCATAAAAGTCTTTTGCTATGTCACTATTTTTATCATAATCAATAGAACATTCAGCAAAGATATCTGTAATTTTTTGATAAAACATTCTCTCACTAGTGCGAATTAATTTTATTCTTTCAAGTAATCTTTTAAAATATTCTTGATCGGATTTTCTTGTTTTCATAAATCTATCATCATCAAGTGCAAAACCTTGTATCATGTAATCTTTAATTATCCCATTTGCCCAAGTTCTAAATTTAATTGCTTTTTTAGAATTAACTCTAAAACCGATAGAAATAATCATATCTAGATTATAATATTCTTTTTGTCTTTTAACACTTCGAGTTCCCTCTACTTGAACTTGTTCCATTTTGGAACAAGTTGATTTCCTATCTAATTCTTCATCATTGTATATATTATTTATATGTTTTACAATAGCAGGTCTTTGTACATTGAAAAGAGTAGCTATTGCATTGACATTTAACCAAACATTTTCATCTTGTAGAATTACTTCTACTTTTGTTTGCCCATTTTCATCACTATAAAATAAAATGTTTTTTTCATTACCAATTGTTATATTACTCATTCATGTTACTCCTTTCATACATTAATTTTTTATTGAGACTAATTGAGATGAATAAAATTCACAAATTTGATTTTTCAGTTTATTTATATTTGATATTATTTAATGTTATTTTGTTGGTTTAAACTTTTACTAATTTTTCTATTGCTTGTGGTCGATCACCACTTGGTTTATATTTTGATACTAGTTTAAACATATTATCATCCCTTTTATATTATCTTTCTTATTTTATAGTCTGTATATTCTTTTAATGGTACTTTGTTTTGGCCTTTTAGATCTTTTTCTAGTTTTATTAGAAAGTCTAGATCATTTGATGATTTTTTTACCCATGTTGATAGGATTTTTATGTCTTCTTTTGATATGTTTTCTTTTTTTAACATTTCGTAATAGAGTAGTTTTGCTATTATGAAGTTTAGTGCTTTGTTGTTTATTGTTTTTGTTTTTGGATCGTTTATTGTGTATTTATCCATGTCACATATGTTTAAGAAACTGTTTGTATAGATATAACTTCCTCGATTTATGTCTCTTATTGCTACTTTGTTTTCTGTTAGATTTATGGTGTCTTCTTTTAGGATTTTTGTTGATTCTAGGAGTTCTTCGCAGGTGAAGTCTCCGGGGTTTTTTTTTGTATTTTTGGTTATGTCTTCTAGATAGTCCATGACATAGCCAACATAGATTCCATCTTTATTTAGTAAAATGTCTGTTGGTTTTGTTATTTTTTGTAGTGTTAATTTATCGTGAAAGTAGATTGCTTTTTCAAAGGTCATTAGGTTTTGTTTTTTTCTATGTGAGATGTCATATTTTAGGAGTTTTAGGACTTTGTCATGGTATTTATAAACTATTCCATCGTGTCCTGCTCCTATTTTGGGTAAGCTTTTTATGTTTTTTACTTGTTTTAAATTATCTCTTAAGATTACATCATTTGGTAATTGTTCTTTTTGCATCTGGCATCATTCCTTTAACTTTGATATATTATAACACCTTGTTTTTTTATTGTAAATTTATTAATAAAAAGAGATATACTTTTTTTGACATCTCTTTGGTTAATTATTTACTTTATGCTGAATTAATGGAGTGTTTTCTGTTATTGGAGCAAAGCTATAGCCTTGTTTTAGTCCATATTTTATTATTTTTTCTACGGCATTAACACTATATGTGTGAATATCATGTTGTAAGACTACATTTGTTTCTTTTTGATTTAGTGTTGTGATTACATTTTTTGCTACTTGTTTTGTACTTTGTGTTTCACCGGCATCACCACTATATACATTCCAATCAAAGTATATATATCCTTGTTTTTCTACTTCTTTTGTTAGTTTGGTCATTATTCCTTTTTGATAGGATTTGCTTATTGTATTGGAACTTCCACCAGGAAATCTTATTATTTTTGATTTGTGTCCTGTTATTTCATAAACTGCATTTTCTATTTTGTGTAAATCATAAAAATATGTTTTTTCATCTTTATATATTGAATAGTTATGACTCCATGAATGAAGTCCTATTGTGTGGCCTTCGTTATATTCTCTTTTTAGTACTTCTTTATAGTTATTAACATTTTTTGTTACAAAGAATGTTGCTTTTATGTTGTGTTTTTTTAGAATATTTAATAGTTTTTCTGTGTCTTTACCTGGACCATCGTCAAATGTTAAATATATTGTTTTTCCGTTTGTTTTGGGTAAGTTTTTTTCTTCTTCGACTTTTACTGTTCTTGTTGTTTCATTTTTGTTACCTGATTTATCTGTTACTTCGTATTTCACATTATAAGTCCCTTTTGTATTTGGATCTATATTGTTTGTTATTTTTATGTTATTTGTTATGTCTCCATCACAGGTGTCGTGTGCTACTGCTCCTTGTTCTTTGTAAGTGTTATTTATCTTTAGGTATTCTATTTGGTTGCCATTTAGGGTTATTATTGGTTTTATGTTATCTTTTATTTCTGTTTGTTTTATGATTGTTGTTTCGTTGTTTGATGAATCTTTTACTTTATAGATGAAGTTTTTTCCATTTTTTTCTATTTCTATTTTGTTTGTTATATCGCCATCATAATTATCTGTTGCTTTTATTATTGTGTTTAAAGGAGTCCCATTTGGGCATACTATTAGTTTTTCTGTGGATATAATTATTTTAGGCTTTGTGGTATCTTTTACTTTTACTGTTTTTATGATTGTTTTTTCTTTGTTTTGATAATTTATTTTATATTTTATTTTATAGTTTCCTAGTTTTTGTGTGTTTACTTTTCCCGTTTCTTTGTATTTTAAAGGTTTACAGAAGAAAACTGATCCATAACATATTTTTGGTTCTTTTTCTTTATAAGTGCTGTTTACTTCGACTGTTTCATCTTCTAGGTTTGATATTTTTAAATCCTTTTTTATAAAGAAATTATATCCTGTTATGATTAGAATCATGAGAGTTATTAACAATATTGTTAATAAAGTTATTTTTGTTTTATTAGATAACTTCATATTTACCACTTTGCCTTTCAATTATATTTTAACACAAAAATAGGATTATATCCTGCATAAAGAAAAAGCTATTAGATTGTCTCTAATAACTTATTCTTCTATTACTCCGTAATCTCCGTGTTTTCTTTTGTAAACTACAGACATTTTATTTGTTTCTACGTTTTTAAACATATAGAAGTCATGTCCTAATAATTCCATTTGAAGAATTGCTTCTTCTTCATCCATTGGTTTTAGTTCTACTTGTTTTCTTTTTATTATTTTGTTTTCATTTTCTTCTTCTGGTTCAAAATCTAAGATAAAATCAATTTTACTTTTATTTCTTTTATTTGCTAATCTTGTTTTATTCTTTTTGATTTGTCTTTCTAATTTATCTATACTAGTATCAATTATAGCATAGAAATCTTGTCCTTCTTCTTCTACTCTTAATGTGCAATTTTTAAGAGGAATAGTAACTTCTATCTTTTGTTTAGGCCCATATACTTTAAATAAGATTGTTCCTGTTATTTCATTACTATCTTCAATATACTTATTTAATTTTTGAAGTTTTTCTTCAGCATATTCTTTCATTGCTTCAGTTATATTCATTTTTTCTCCACGAATATTTATTTTCATGATATCATCCTCCTAAGTTAATTTTAGCACACTTTAAACAAAAATAAAACCACTATTTGTGGTTAAAATCAATAAGTTTCTTCTATACTTCTTTTGTTAAGTTTTCTTTCTCTGTCCGAGTATATGAATGTATCGTTTCCAAGTTCCATCATCAATATTTCATTCATGTTCTGTTTCCTTTCGCTTTTTTATTAATTTAAAAAATAGATAGGAGCCCTTATATCTATTTTTCAATTGTTTTATTTTTTAGTTAGACTTGTTGATATTTTTTTTGCGAATTCTTTTTCGTGGTTGAACTTTCCTATCCATAGCCAGCTAGGAGGTCCTTGTAGTTGGTTCATTCCTTTCACCTCGTTTCTTTAAATATAATTCTTTAACTAATATAATTATCGCAATAATTATAAAGTAATCTAAACTTATAAACATTCTAAGTAAAGAATTTATATTTTCATAATCTAAAAGCGACATTTTATATTGATAGCAAATAAATTGTAATACCGAATTTATTACCATTGATATTAACCCATACAATATGTACTTCCAATTTCTTTTAGAATAGAAGAAACAGAAAAGTATTATATACAAAAATATAAAAACTTGTGTCACAGCATAATTGATAAACTTATTTATTATATCTGCTGAAATAGAGTATATAAGTGCATATTTAAAAATGTTTTTTGCTTTATTCACTCTGAAAACTAACAGAATGATAGCATAAAAATTAAGTATGCAAACTATATAATCAAGCAAGTCCTCAACTAATGAATTTGCATTAGCATTAATCACATTACTTGATGTTATTTTGTAATGAGGTAACCCTAAGCTCTCTAATGTTATGTTTAGAATTATTAAACCTATTGTTATTATAAATAACCATACTATTACTTTACCTATCTTTTCGTTGTTCCTTAACCAGTTTATGAAATCTTTCATATCTTACCTCTCCTTTATTATAATACTATTGATTTTATGTGTAACGCAACAGATGTGCAAATGGTAATTTATTCCATTTTTGTTTTTATATTTTATCACTATATTTATATTTTTCAAGTTTTTTTGTGGTATTTTTTTAATTTGCGTTTGTTGTTGATAATAGTTTAATTATATGCTATTGCATTCTAAATAAATAAAAATAAAACAAGTTTTTAATAGAAAAT
>CAVFIB010000044.1:0-9488 GCA_963622385.1 Bacteroidaceae bacterium
TCCATATGATCACCATTTTTATTATGAACAAAAAAAGAGATTTTACTCTCTTACTTATTAAGGTGTTTTAGTTCATCTACTACGAATACACCGTTTTCTCTGATTAAT
The DNA here is from genome assembly GCA_963622385.1 of Bacteroidaceae bacterium. GTDB lineage: Bacteria > Bacillota_I > Bacilli_A > RF39 > UBA660 > UMGS1449. The sequence continues at coordinate 109 of CAVFIB010000044.1, forward strand.
TTATCGTCAAAATAAATGTTTCCTCCACCAAAGTCTTCTCTTTGGATTAGGACCATGTCCCAATGAATAGCACTGCTATTACCATTATAAGCATCATTATAACATGCACCTGGAGTGAAATGGATACTACCTATTATCTTTTCGTCAAATAGAATGTCACCCATAGGATATTTAATCATAGGATTTGTTCCGATAGAAAATTCTCCGACATATCTTGCACCTTCGTCTGTATCGAAGATTTCATTTAAGGCTTTATCATCTTCATCACAGGTTGCATCAATAATTTTACCATCTTTAAAAGTTAGGGTTACTCCGTGGAAGACATTTCCTCTGTAGGGGCTTGGGGTATTGTATTTAATGACACCGTTTATACTGTCTTTAACTGGAGCCGTATAGCATTCTCCGTCTGGGATGTTAGCTTCTCCAGTACATGGAATAGCAGGAATTCCTTTTATAGAGAAAGTGATATCTGTTCCGTTTCCTGTAAGTCTTACTTTATCAGTTTTTTCCATAAGTTCTTTTAAAGGTTTTAAGTCTTTGCTCATTTCATCATAATCATAGCACATAGCATCAAAAGAGAAATTAGCAAATTCATCATAAGCCATTTTAGCTTTTTGAGCATCTACTTTTGAGGGATAATTTAAAAGGACCCATTTTTTTTCGTTTACTCTGATATCTCTATATTTTTTTAAGGCTTCTCCTATACTTTTAGTAATTTCATCTGGAACAATACTATCCATGTAATCTCCTTGATTACAATAAATTCTTATGAAACTATCGAATTTGGTAACTTCAACTTCTTCTAATTCTTTAAGAAGGGAAAGTTTACTTGGAGTTGTTCCCTTGTTAATTAAAGCTTTTAACATTGGATCGAAAAAACTAACTTCAACATTTGCACCTTTTTCATTAATTAGCCTAACAAGTTCTTTTACAAGGGGCATAGGTTCCATGGTTTCACAAGTTATTCTTACATTTTCATTTCTATTTACCTTTATAGAATGATTAATTATTGTACTAGCAAGTACTTCTATCTTATCTTTCATCAAATCACCTCATTATCTATTTTGCATAACATATAATAGAAAGGAGTTATATATGTATTACAATAATATTATGCCAAACCCAAGAAGAAATATGTATGGTCCTTATGTAAAAAATAATTACCAAAGAATTCCTCAAAATAACAGGTATGTGGGCGGAGGATTTCTCTTACCGTTTGCTCTAGGGTTTGTATCTTCTCCTCTAATATTCGGAGCAACTAGACCAAGACCACCATATGTTCAAGGTCCATATCCATATTATCCATACTATTAAAGATTTATTTAAAAAGTAAATCTTTTACTTTGTCATGAGAAAGAATAGTATTATACTGGGATACTTTAGATTTAAGAAGTAAGGTCTTATACAAAACTTCATTATAAATTTTAACATTATCTCTAAAGATGTTAGATATATTAGCTTTTATCTCTTCGGTTAGTTTTTTAAGCTCTTTGTCAACAATTGAGTTAAACTTATCACTATCACGGGAGACATTAAATTCTTTTTTATAGAAAACGAACTTTTTATCAAAAACGAGTTTCATTTCGTAAATGTGTGTTACTAAGTCATTGAATTCGCTGAGTTTATCTTTAGCAGTATCTTTATCTAAGGTGATAACTTTATTCATTTCATCAAAAATATTCTTGGTTTTGACACAAATAGTATTGTTGAAGCTTAATAAATAGTCTCTTACGGGATGCAAATTATCACTATTTGTTCTTTTGATACCTAATTCATCGAAAAGCCTTTTTTCTAGATTGTTGAATGTGTTATTGATTAGTTTTTCGCTTAGTGATATGTATTTATCAATGTTGATGTATTCCATATCTTTAAGATAAGTATAAGCAGTATTTTCAATTAAGGAACAGTTTTTCTTATCTAGTATCTCTTTTTGTTCGTAGGATTCATTAAGTATTGTATCAATGAAATCTTTATAGCAACTAAGTAATAAGTCGCGTTTGCTATGGATATTTTTAACAAATTCTTCTTTAAAAATTATGTTGTATCTATCTATAATAGATAGTGCTTTATCTTTAGAGAAGAACAAACATTTAGAGTAAAGATCACTTTTATAAATGTCAGTATTAGCGTTGACAAGGGTTTCTACCTTAGATTTAAGACCCATGTTTTTAATAACTTCATTTTTAAAGTTGTTGTATAGTCCATTAAGACCATTTATATCAACATATCTACTTGAAATACTAACTTTAATAATCTCATCAAAACTCTTGCAAGAATCATTAAAAATTCCATTAATATATTGTTTCATGTTTTCAAAAATGATAAGAATATTTCTTTCAAATACACTTTTGGTAGTACTATAAAGTTGTTTACCACTAGATGTTTCGTTAACTAGTTCACTATACATAAGCTCGATCATTTGTTTAAAATAAAATAAGGTCTGCTTATCTTTTTCATTAAAAGAATCTGTACATTTTTTTCTAATATCCATAAGATATTTTTTAACCTCTTGCCATGACATAGTATTCCTCCTTATTCTATTTACAATTATATTTTAACCTTTTTTTTAAGAAATTACCAGTATTATAGAGAAATATTATTAAAAATATTTTATTTGAATGAACATAATTATTAGAGAATCTTTATACTTTTATTATTTTTATCTTTTCTAAGAGTTTTTTAAAAGAAAAAGTATATAGAACTTTAGTGTTTTCTATATACTAAATCAAAATAAATCATTTATCAAGTAACCAATCAAAAACATTTATTTGTTTTATTCCGTTGTGAGAGGTATAAGGTGTATAATCTGTAGTTAATAAATACTTAGGATTATGGTCATTTATACTATCTAATGACTTTAACTCTCTTTCAAGAGTTTTTTTATCTTTTACAGTATAGCTAACTTGATAATACTCCTCGCCTTTTTCATTGATTGCAACAAAATCTACTTCGCTTTCATCTGTTTTTCCAATGTAAACATTATACCCTCTTCTTATTAATTCTAAATAAACAACATTTTCTAATATACGTCCTTCATCAACATTTTTACTTCCAAGTAAATAATATCTTAAACCAACATCAGATAAATAGTATTTGCTTCCTGTTGTTAAATAGTTTTTACCTTTTATATCATATCTAGTTGCCTTATAAAGTACAAAAGCTTCGGTTAATGCTTCAAGATATTTTTCAACGGTAGGAACTGATATTTTTCTACCATTTGAAACCATAGTATTGGCAATACTATTACTAGAACATAAATTTCCAATATTATCAAACATAAATTTTATAATATCTTTTAGCATTCCTATATCGGATATTTCTCTTCTTTCAGCAATATCATTGACAATAACTGTGTTATAAAGTCCGTCTAAATACATTCTTATATCTTTAGAATTATTTAATTTCAAAGTATAAGGAAAAGAACTTTTGGTTATATAATCAATATATTTCTTTTGGATATCGGTTTTTCCAACATAAGATATATATTCTTTGAAAGATAAGGGAAGCATTTTTATTTCAACATATCTACCTGAAAGCAAAGTAGCAAGTTCCCCAGATAATAATTTAGAATTAGAGCCTGTTATGTATAAATCAACATTTTTCTTTATATATAAACTATCGCAAGCTTTTTGAAAATTAGGAACAACTTGCACTTCGTCTATGAAAATATAATTCATTTTATCACATACTAATTTAGGAGCAATATATTCATACAAAGAATTATTAGTGGTAATGTTATTAAATTCATAATCCTCTAAGTTGATACGAATTATCTGATCATTAGTAACACCATGTTTAAGTAAATACTCTATGTATAAATCAAATAATGTGGATTTACCGCATCTTCTTATACCAGTAACTATTTTAATTAAATCCTTGTCTTTAAAACTTATTAATTCACTTAAATAATTTGGTCTATCTATCATAATCATCCCTCCGTTATCATTATACTACAAAAAAATAAATAAATCAAGTTTTATAAATTGTAATTTACAAAAATACTAAATTATGCACTTTTATAAATTATAGTTTATAAAAATATAGATAAAATAAGTGAAAAAACTAATAACATCATAAAAAAAGGAAAATAATAAAAATAAAACAAGAACACATTTACTTTTGAAATAAAATGTTATATACTAAACTATAGAATGATAAGGAGGTGTTAATATTAATAACAACAGTTTTAATGACTTTTTTGATTATATCAATGACAATAATAACAACAATAAAATAGTAAGAAAACAAACAAATAGAAAATTAGTATTATGCATCAACTTATTATCAATATGTCTTTTAGTGGGCGGTGGATATGGAGTAAAATACCTATTTGACCAAAAAAGAGACATAGAGGAAGCAAAAGTAAAACAACAGGAACTTCTTGTAAGTGAACAAAAACATGCACAGGAAATAGCAAATGGTTTAAAGAGGCAGGAGCAAGAAGAAGCGAAGACTAATATTCACAGAGATTTTTCAAAGTTAAAAGAGGAAAATAGTGATACAGTTGCATGGTTATATGTTAAGGGCACAGAAATAAATATGCCAATAGTAAAAAGTGATGATAATACATATTATCTAACACATGGTTATAATAAGAAATATAACTCATTAGGCTGGGTATTTGCGGATTACCAAAATACATTTCCTGAACTTAGTACGAATACGATAATATATGGACATACATATAAAAGAACCACAAACTATAGTACTTTAAAAGATGTTCTAGAAGATAAATGGTTAAACAATAAAGAAAATCATAAAATAACATTAGATACAGAAAAAGAAAGGCTAACATTCGAAGTATTTAGTATTTATACTTTAGAAGAGACAAATGATTACTTACAAATAGGTTTTAAGACAAAGGAAAAATATCAAAAATATTTAAATAAATCAATAAAAAGAAGTATCAAAAAATTTGATACTACTCCGACTACAGATGATAAAATATTGACATTATCTACATGCTATATAGATGCAAACCATAGATTAGTTGTACAAGCAAAATTAATAGACTCATAAAAGAGCCTATTTTTTTATTTAGTTGCGTAATAATAATCTTCTGATGATAAATTTTTAAAATTTTGAACAACCTTAGAAATTGCTAAACTTTCTTCAAGATTATTACCACATACTATTTTAACGGTATAAAAAAAAGTGCCGTTTGCTTTTTTTGTTATTTGTAAGCTGTTTTCATCTTGTAAAAGACATTTTCCCATATCAATATCTGGATTGGTATTATAAAGAGCATTAATACTTACTGTTTCAATGTTTTCTGTATTTAAGCAGTTAACTTCTATACCATCATCATTACACCAAATATCATCTTTATGATCCATATTATATAGTTCTAGGTTTTCTCTTAGAACTTTTTCAATGGACTTGGCACTATTTACTTTACTTTGATTAAGAGATTTCATAATACCTGGAAATACTATTACGGATATTATTCCTAAAATAACTACTACTAAAATTAACTCAACTAGAGTAAACCCTTTTTTATTCATTTTTGCCTCCTAATAAACTTAATAATTCTTCTTCGTTCCATATTTCAATACCGAGTTTTAAAGCTTTTTCTAGTTTGCTTCCTGGACTATCTCCTGCTATTAAAACATTGGTGCTTTTTGATATGGAGCCTGTAACGTTTCCCCCTCTTAAGGATATTTCCTCTTTTAAAGTATCTCTAGGCATTACAGAAATAGTTCCTGTGATAACGAATTTTTTTCCAGCAAAGTTTGGATCTTCTACTACTTCTTTTCCGAGATAGTTCATATTAATTCCTAGTGACTTTAACTTATTAATAAGAGAAATGTTTTCTTCTTTTTGAAAATATTCAGTTATACTTTTTGCCATTATATCTCCGATGTCTGATATGTCTACTAAGTCGTTAAGACTTGCATTCATTATGTTATCGATATTTTTAAATTTTTTTGCTAGGATAAGAGCGCTTTTTTCTCCGAAATGTCTAATGCCAAGTCCGAATAGTAATCTTTCTAGTGAGTTATTTTTACTTTTTTCTATTCCTTCAAGGAGATTATCTACTTTCTTTTCTCCGAATCCTTCTAGACTCATTAATTCATCTTTATATTTATAAAGTTCGTAGATACTTGGAATATCTTTTAAATAACCAAAATTGTAATAATCTTCGGTTATTCTATCGCCAAGGCCATCAATATTCATAGCTTTTCTAGATACAAAATGAATTAGTTTTTCAATATTTCTAGCATCACATAAAGGATTTGGGCAATAGTGATTAGCTTCTTCTTCTTTTCTTACAAGTTTTGTTCCGCATACAGGACAATTATCAATCATTTTAAATTCTGGAAGGATGGATGTTCTTCTGCCAAGATCAACTTTTACAACTTCTGGAATGACATCTCCGGCTTTTTGAATTACTACGACATCTCCGATTCTAATGTCTTTACTTAAAACATAATCTTCGTTGTGTAAAGTGGCTTTTCTAATAGTAGAGCCTGCTACTCTAACGGGTTCAAGCATAGCATTAGGAGTTATTTTTCCAGTACGACCAACAGTAAAGACAATATCAGTAAGTTTAGTAGTAACCTTTTCGGCAGGAAACTTATATGCTGTAGCCCATTTAGGACTTCTTGCGGTAAACCCTAAATTTTCTTGCATTTTTATATCGTCTACTTTAATAACTACTCCATCTATATCATAAGGAAGAGAATCTCTTATTGAAGTCATTTCATTAATAAACTCAAGAACTTCTCCTATGTCACTACAAATTTTTCTTTTAGGATTAACTCTAAAGCCTAGTTCTTCCATAAAGATTAAAGCGTCTCTATGTCTATAAATTTCATAATCAAGGGGATTAGGTAAATGATAGGTAAAATTATTAAGTCTTCTTGATGCGGCAACTTTAGAATCAAGTTGACGGACACTACCACTAGCTAAGTTTCTACAGTTTTGAAATTCTTCAAGGCCTTCTTTTCTTCTTTCAGAATTTACTCTTTGAAACTCTTTTCTATCAATATACACCTCTCCTCGAACATCTATATCAATATCTTTACTTAACTTAAGAGGAATAGATTTTATTGTCTTAATATTACTAGTAATATCTTCTCCAACACGACCATCTCCGCGAGTAACTCCTCTTACTAAAATACCTTTTTCATAAACTAAACTAATTGCAAGACCATCTATCTTAGGCTCACATACATAAACAGGATTATATCCTTCTTTTTTGATTCGTTCATCAAATTTGATAATATCACTTTCATTGAATACATTTCCAAGAGAAAGCATTGGTAATTTATGAGTAACCTTTTTAAAACTAGATAAAACAGTAGAGCCTACTCTCATGCTTGGTGAAGTTTTGCTTTTAAACTCAGGATACTTTTCTTCAAGAGACATAAGTTCTTGCATAAGTCTATCATATTCTTGATCACTAACCGAAGGCTTATCAAGTACATAATATTCATAATTATATCTATCTAAAAGTGATTCTATTTCCCTTAGTCTTTCTTTTACATTCATAAGTATTACCTCCATAAATATTATAAAAGAAATAGGAAACAAAAACAAGAACAATCCCAAAAAACTATGACAAAACATATATTATACTAGGTGATTTTAATGAAACATAGCTTCTTTTGTAACTGTACAGCATGTAAAAACAGAAGAAGAACAAGTAAACTATACATAGGATTCCTAGGGTTCTGGATCCTTATAATATTTTATCAAGCTCTAATAACTATGTTTTTCTGTATAACTATAAATGCAGTACTATTATTTATAGAAATAGTTTTATTCTTTATATTATTACTTAGAATATTATGGTAAAAAATAATACTTCCTCAAGAGATATCTGAAAAAGTATTATTTTTTTTGTTTAAATATATCACAAGATAAAGCTTAGTCTGCTAAAGTGAAGGATTTACCACTACAAGGAGATGCATAAACACTTTCACTAGAACCATACCATTTAGAAGTTGTATTAGTTAAATCTCCAGTTTTGCTTGGTATTTTAACTGACCAGGTTGTGGCGCTTCTGCCTGCATGAGAAAACATAGAACCCATATTAGTTACACTCGAAGTATTCCAATTTTCTAATCCTTTTAATTCAAATGTTGTGGCACTAGAGCCTGCTCCCCGAAACATAGAATTCATATTAGTTACATTTGATACATTCCAGTTTGATAAGTCTCCTATACTCCATGTTGTGGCACTTGCGCCTGTTTGTTCAAACATAGAATTCATATTTGTCACACTTGAGGTATTCCAACCTGATAAATCTAAAGTTAATGTGGTGGCATTTAGGCCCGCTACCTTAAACATATAACTCATATCGGTTACACTTGAGGTATTCCAGTTTGATAAATCTAAAGTTAATGTGGCGGCACTTTGTCCTGCCCAAAAAAACATAGTTCTCATATTAGTTACTTTTGATACATCCCAGTTTGATAAGTCTCCTATAGTCCATGTGGTGGCACTTGAACCTGCATACTCAAACATAGATTCCATATTTGTCACACTTGAGGTATTCCAACCTGATAAATCTAAAGTTAATGTGGTGGCACTTTTGCCTGCAGAATAAAACATATTGAGCATAGTGGTTACACTTGATGTATTCCAGTTTGATAAGTCTCCTATACTCCATGTGGTGGCACTTGAACCTGCAGAAGAAAACATAGTTCTCATATTGGTTACATTTGAGGTATTCCAATTTTCTAATCCTTTTAATTCAAATGTGGTGGCACTTTTGCCTGTTTCTTCAAACATAGATTCCATATTTGTCACACTTGAGGTATTCCAACCTGATAAATCTAAAGTTAATGTGGTGGCATTTAGGCCCGCTACCTTAAACATATAACTCATATTGGTTACATTTGATGTATCTAAATTTGTAAAATTTCCTTTTTCCATATTAGTTAAATAATAAAACCAATATTCTGTTGATATAGGTTCTATTTTTTGCCCTATTTCTACACTCTTTATTGAGCTTCTTTCACTATACCAAGGTTGACTGTTATAATTCATAACATATGAATTGTTATCACTCATCGCATCATATTCTTTTGTTATATTTCCATGTGTTGATAGGTTTGTATTTCTGTTTTTCGCACTTTCATTTATTATAAGTGTTCCATCTTCATATAATGTTGTAAATGTATCTTGAAAGTTTACTGTACATGTGGTACTAGCACTTACATTTGATACTGTAAGTATATTATTTTCTACTTTTCCTTTTTGATTATTTGTACATGTTACTGAGCCTATTGCTCCTTCTACATTTGTTGTTAAATTAAATGTTCCATTTTCATCATATGGAATTTCTTTACTTGAAGTATCTACTGTTCCATTTTGCACTACTACATTTACTGTATATTTTTCTTTTTCCCATACTGCATATAAATTAACTA
>CAVFIB010000045.1:0-9475 GCA_963622385.1 Bacteroidaceae bacterium
GTTAGTTATCTACTTAATAATTAAAAAGGTGACATTTTAAAAAAATTTTAACAGAAAAAAAGTTACCTAGTAATAACTTTAGTACCCTTTTCTCCAAGAATAATATCATTCATATTATCTATTTTATTAGGATTATATACATACATTGGTATCTTAAACTTCGCAAGTTTTGCTAAAGCTTCTATATCAAGTATCATTAAAGATGAACTTCCTTGTTTTAAAGATGTTTTAAGTAAATCATCATGAGATATTTCACTTATTTTCTTAGCACCTTCCTCTTTAGGATTTCTATCATATATAGCATCAACATTCTTTGCCATCAAGATTATATCAGCATTATACTCACATGCCTTTGAAACTGTAGTCATATCTGTAGATAAATTAGGTATTCCAAGACCTCCACCAAAAATAACAACTTTTTTATTACTTAAATCCCTGTTCACATCATATAAATTATCTTTTCTTATAATACCAGGTATTTCAAAAGAACCATAACAAGAAGATTCTATGTCATTTTGATTAAAATATGAACAAATAGAAATTGCATTCATAACTGTTGCAAGCATTCCAACTTGATCCGATACAACATTATTAATCTCAAGATCATTACGACCTCTCCAGAAGTTTCCTCCGCCACATACTATCATAACCTCATGTTTTGAAGCAATCTCCTTTACCTCATTTAATACTTTTCTTAAACTGTTACTAGATATATTGCTATTTTCTTTAAGTGCCTCACCACTTATTTTCATTATTATTCTCATAATTCCTCCATTTTAAAGAAAAAGACCAAAAAGATAGCCTCTTACTACATTAATTATAATATTTATGGGAGAAATCAGCAATATTTAATTACTTATTTTCATTGACTGCCAAATTATAAAGCTGTTTTACTTCTTTTGGAGTTAAAATTCTATACTCTTTTGAAGCTAAACCATCTAAAGTAAGAAAAGCAATTCTTTCACGTTTTAATTTAAGTACATTATGCCCGACTTCATTAAACATTCTCTTAACCTGATGATTTCTTCCCTCAGTAATACCAAGTTCAATAATACTAGTATTAGTCCTTTTATCATATTTCTTTACCTTAACACGAGCTTTTCTTGTTTTAATACCATCAATTACAACACCCTTCTTAAGAGCCATCATTTCACTAGGTAAAAGCATACCATCAATCTTAGCAATATAAACCTTTTCTATCCTATTTTTAGGACTAGTCATCAAATTTGCAAACTCACCATCATTAGTCAAAATAATTAAACCAGTAGTATCATAATCAAGTCTACCCACAGGAAATATTCTAAGATCAGTATCAATCAAAGAAGTAATAATCTTTCTATGTTTATCATCTAGTGTAGTACACACAACCTCACGAGGCTTATTAAGTAAATAATAAACCCTTGTCTCCTTTTCAAGTAACACCCCATCAATCATTATCTTATCCTTAGAACTAACCTTAAAACCAAGTTCCGTTACTATATTACCATTTACACTTACTCTTCCATCTGTTATTAACTTTTCAGCCTTTCTCCTTGAAGTATAACCAGAAGAAGCAATCATCTTTTGTAATCTTTCCATAAAATCACCTGCATAAATTATAAAGCAAAATTAAAAAAGAAGCAAGTATATAAAAGATCTACTTAAAAAAATGCCTTTATCCTGTCAAAAAAACTTATTTTTTCTTTTTGTAAATATATATTTTCTTTATGAATCAAATCATTATCCAAATAAACTAAAACTTGTCCCACTTGATTATCCTTCTTACCATTATAAACAATTCTTTTATCTATTTTATCCTTCTCATCATCACTAACAGGATAAGAAAAAGAATTCTTTATATATAGTTTTCCTTCTAAAGACGAATTTACATCAAAATAATCCTTATCTAAAATTTTATAATTTTTATAAGTAGAAAAAACCTGATTATAAAAATTAATATGTTCACTATAACCATAATCTATCTTACTCATTGTACTTATAACAACATCAAGATCATTATTAGTAGCACTTGAAACAAGCACTCTTCCGGCATCTGGAGTATATCCTGTTTTTGCACCTGTTATTCTCTTATCCTTATTTATAATTTTTGATCTATTAACAAAATAATAACTTTTCTTATTACTAGTTGCACTATACTTTGGAGTCTTTAATATTTCCCTAAAAGTTTTATTTTTATAACCATAACTATATATTAAACTTAAATCTCTTACTGTAGTCATGTTTTTTTCATTATCATCAAGACCAGTTGGATTATTAAATATTGTGTTTTTAAGTCCCAAACTCTTCGCCTTTTCATTCATAAGTTTTACAAAGTTTTTGACATTTCCTCCAGCATGACTTGCAACCGTCATAGCAGCATCATTCCCACTTCTTAAAATCATTCCATACAATAAATCCTGCATTAAGATACTTTCTCCAACCTCTGTATATATATTAGAACCATCCATTGTAAGTATCTCATTCCCTACTTTAACAACATCAGTAAGCTCTGAATTTTCAAGCGCTACTATTAAAGTCATAATCTTTGTCGTTGAAGCAGGTAACTTTCTCTCATCACTTGCCTTTTCATAAAAAATTCTACCACTATCCATATCCATTACCATATAATTAGTAAAAATATCACTTGCAAAAACAAAACCTGGTAACATTAAAAAAGAAAATATAACAAAAAAAGAAAACCTTTTCATACAATCACCTATATATTTATATGAAATAAGTTTCTTTTTTATTTATTTTTATAAGTACTTATCACAAATTCTTTCTATATCCTTATCAAAATTTTCAATAATGATAACATCACTAAAACCATCATCAAGAAAATGTTTCTTAATAAATTCTTTATCTTTATTTATTATAACTACGACAGGGATACTAAATTTCTTAATTTTTTTAAGTTCTTTAAAAATACTATAAGCACTATCAGGTTCAATATCATCTTTAAGTATAATTAAATCAAATCTATCTCCAGAACTAATTTTATCAACACAATCTCTTCCAATTAAAGAAGAAATAACGTCAACATCACTCTTAAAATTAGAAATAATTCTAGACATTTTATCTAAATCTTTAACATCTGCTGCAATAAATATTCTTTGTTTGAGATTAGCGCTTAAATGATGTTTTCTAGCATCCTCTAAAAGTTTTTCTTCATCTCTATCTGCAACTTTTTGATCAACTACTATAACAACAATAGTACCTTTTCCCTCTTCACTTTTAATACTAATAGAACCACCAAGTATCTTTAATATCTTTATAGCAACAGGTAAACTAAGTTCCAAACTATCATTATTTGAAAATTCATCATTGTCAATATCAATATCAGAAGATAAAATATCATTAATCTTAGTGATACTCATTCCACATCCAGAATCTTTAATAGTAAATACAAGCCTTGCAACGTCATACCTAATAATAGAATCAACCTCTATATCGATAAATCCCTTAGTAGTATATTTAATACTATTAGAAACAACAGATAAAATAACTTGTTTAAGTTTAATATTATCTCCACATAAATTATCTGGACACTTATTAAAAGTCTTAAAGCTGAACACAATATCCTTCTTGCTTAAAGAAACTTTGTTATTCACATTTGCCTTAATATCCGCAAATAACTTTTTAGTACTATACTTATTATCATACATTTTAATCTTCTTAACATCAGTAGATGAGATACTAGAAATATCATTAATTTGAAAATAAGCATTATTAGCATCCTGAAGAATCTGCTTTACTAACTTATCTTTTTCTGAAGCATTCTTACATTCTTTATAAAGTTTACTATTATCAATAATACTTTTAATAGGCTTTTTCATTTCTTGAGAAACCTTAAATAAGAAATTAGACTTATCATTAACAGAATCTTCAACAAGTTCCTTATTTCTAAGAAGAATATCAATAACTTGAGCATCAGGATTTTCAATAGTATGAAACATAACAACTGCTACAAAAATAAGAGCAGGATTAATAATATAATTAAGATTAGGATTAATAAGCTGAGCTATTAAAACAACACTACCAATAAGTATTAATAAATAAAGGGGAATATACTTCTTATTTTTTAAATTCTTATGAACAAGAATGCATATTATTTGAGCTATAAAACCAATACCAAAAACAAAGTAAGCAAACATAATAGCAAGACCAGTAGAATAAGAACCATCTATAGTAAAGGATACTTTCAAAGGAAAAACTATAACTAAAAATATACATATAAAAGTCATGATATTAAATAATTTAGATAGTTTAGGACCTTTATTCTTATCCTTGAGAGATATATAAAATATATAAAAAGTAAGTGTTGTAATCCACAAAATAAGCATAATAAGATAAAATTTATTAAGAATCATGGCAAAAAGTTCATTAAAGACATTATAAGAACTAACAGAAATCCCCAATAACAAACCACTTATGGTCATAAAAATATTAATAATTAAAAACTTCTTATACGTTTCATCTTCAACTTGTTTAAGTCTAGGTTTAGTAAAAAACACAACAGAAACAGTACCAATAACAAGTAATGCATAAATATTTAAAATCAAAAAACCAATTGTATTTTGCATAGTATCACCCCAAATCTTATCTTACTCTTACTTTAGACTTTTCATCATTTTTATAAATCTTAATTTCACCAACAGAAAGATTAGTCTCATCTATATCAACATTAATCTCACTACCATCAAGTCCTTCAGTGCGAAGTTCATTAATATCAGTCTTACCATTCTTAGTAATAGGCAAAGACTCTCTTATTTTAAACTTAGAAGGAATTTGTCTAGATGACATATCTTTATTACTAATGATCCCTTCTTTTACTATCTTTTCAACTAATGCAACTTCTTCTGAAGATGACAACTTATCTTTAGTTGCAATATGGCATATAGGCATATTGCCACGTTTTTTGTCATCATAATATTCAACAAGAGCAGCATCTGTTACGCCATCAGTCTTAACAATTTCACTTTCAATCTCATAAGGTTTAATCTTATAACCATCAAACCTAGTAAATGATCTATCTTTCCTAGCCCTATGATAAAAAATACCATTTCTATCCATATCAACAATATCACGAGTTCTAATATAACTCTTACCATCAAGTTCATAATGAGGCACAATCACTTCATCACCAAGCATACCACCGGTAACAGCATCACTACTAACAACAAGCTCACCAGATAAAACTTCCATGTCATCCTCAAATTTAAGAGGAACAAGTTTATCATCAACACTAGGATCAACAACAGTATAGATGGTATTAGGAAGAGGAATCCCTATAGAATCGTATTTATTATATCCCTTTTGAGCATAAGAACCACATCCTAAAAACTCACTCATACCATGACCCTTTTCAAGAACCGCAGGACTACCATGTGAAGAAAGCCACTCATTAACATGTTCTTCTGTCTTAGCCCTCAAAGAATCTCCACCATAAATAACCTTTTTTAGAAAAGATAAATCCATATCCTTCAAATATTCACATTCAGGGAAAGCTGCAAACCATGCAGGGGTTCCCATCAAAATATTAGGTTTATGTTTCTTAAGTAAATACCCAAATTCATTTATCTCAAACTCTGGAACAGAAATATTATTAGCACCACTTACTAAATTAAGTAAATAATTATCATATGCCCCAAAAGGTGCAAAGAAAGGAAGAGCATGAATTGCAGAATCACCTGCATCAAAACTAACATCACCTTTAATAAGTTGTTCCAAAGTAGAAATACCATTTTTATTAGTAGCAGTAATAGGTTTTGGTCTAGAACCACTAGTTCCAGAAGTATGACCAATATAATTGATTAAATTAGGATCGTTTACAACTTCTATTTTACTATTCTGACATTCCTTCTTTAGATCATCATACTTCATAACATTAAGAGGAGACCTCTTAATAGCATCTTCTAAAGCCCTATTACATTCTTTCATAGACTCAAGCTTATCACGAACAGCTTTATACCATTTTATTTTTGAAGAGGAACTATCATCTCTAATATTTTTAAGATTATTATAAGCAATAACATCCTTCAAATAATCAATCTTACCACTAAGATTCATAGAATCACTAGCATTCAAAATAATGATATTCTCAATGCCAAGCTCCTTAAGCTCATTTTCAATAGGTTTAAGCATACCTAAATAACACATATCAAGTGCAACAATATGTTTAGCTCTTTCATGCTTAATAACCTCTAAAACCTTCTTAGCATTAGATATAACATCTAAATTATCTGGTCTTGGATCAATAAAATCAGAAACAGCGCCAATTTCAGTTGCACCAAGCCATATAGCACCAGCTTCTGGAATATTAGGAACCAAATTCATAATAGAATCGCCCTTTTTAACTCCTACTTGAGATAAAACTCTTGCAGCCATATCAGAATTATAAAAAAATTCATCATAACTTATCTCTTTTCCATAGTAAGTCTCAGCAATCTTATCCCCACGATCTTTATTCTTTTCTTTTAAATATTCAGTTAAATTAACCTTAGGAGCCTCAAATGCAACCTTCTTAGAATCATAAAACTTCATCCAAGGTTTATCAATGTGAGGATAACCTGTCTTCATTTCTTTCATAAATACCTCCCTGATAACATATTTTGTTATCCTAGAAATATTATAACATCAAAAAAAAGCAAAAAACAATACTTTTATGTTATAATTAAAAAGGTGATACACATGAATATTGTAATAAAAGTTGATGAAGAAACAAAAAATAAAATGATAGAATACTACAAAGACAAAGTAAGAGAAAAAACTCCACCTTATGCTATTTTTCAAGCACAAGAAGAAGACACAATAATAACCCTTTATAGTTCAGGAAAGTGTATGTTTCAAGGAACAAGTGCTTTTGTAGATGCAAATATGTGGAAAGCACTAAAAGAAAACGATGAAGAAGAAACAAGTAATATAGATTATCTAAATACAACATCTGTAGGATCAGACGAAGTAGGAACCGGAGACTACTTTGGACCAATCGTAGTAACAGCATCACTAGTAAAAAAAGAAGATATAGAATTTCTAAGAAAACTAGGATGCACCGACTCAAAAAAAATAACAGATGACAAGATAAAAAAAATAGCACCAGAAATAATAAAAAAAATAAAATATAAAAGCATAATCCTATCAAACGAAGAATATAACCAAAAATATTCAAAAGAAAACAACATGAACAAAATAAAGGCAATAATGCATAACAAAGCATTATCACTTATCCTAGAAGAGACACAAGAAAAACTAGACTATATAATAATAGATGAATTTGCTAAAGAAAACAGATACTATTCATACCTAAAAGAAATACCAAACCCAGTAAAAAATATAACATTTATCACAAAAGCAGAAACAAAAAACATGGCTGTTGCTTGTGCTTCTATCATAAGTAGATATATATTTCTAAAAGAATTTGACAAACTATCAGATACGTATCATGTTCCACTTCCAAAAGGAAGCGGTCAAAATGTAGATAAAATAGGAGAAGAACTAGTCCAAAAATATGGAAAAGATATCTTAGATAAAATAGCAAAGAAAAACTTCTCTAATACCAGTAGAATATTAAAGACAAGAGTTATCTAAACAAACACTCTTGTCCTTTTATATTTATGGAATCATTACAACACGTGTGTTAGAAGCCTGACCAGAAGCTAAGTCTGCAATTTCTCCAGTACAAGATTCAGAAGAAAATAAACCAGCAAGCACTTCACCATTAAAATAAAAACCTCTCACAAACCAAGAATTACTAGAAGTAGGAATATCTATATAATCAGTATGCCAACCAATAAAATCATTTTTATCAAGCAATACCTCTTTTATTCCATCTCCAAGTTTACTTCTTTTATATTCATCATCACTTGTACCATAACTATATTTATCATAATACCTTTCAGCAGGATATGTGTCAAAACCGGATTCTCCAGTTAACATAGTTTTTCCATCTGCAGAAACCATATTCCCCATTGTATATTCGCTCATGCTACCACTCATATCATACACTCCATATACATTTTGCGTTGTTGATGCATGCATCCCAATAGAGGTATTATATTCATTACAATCCTAAGATTCAGAACTACTAGGTTCAGCACCACATCCAGTTATAAAATCAGAATTATTATTTATTCCCACCTCAACACAACTACCATCTGTACATGTTTCGTATTTTGAATATGATAAGTATGCTACTGCTCCTCATTCCATATTTTTTATCATATGTATATCCGTATTTATACTAAAGCCATAATCATTATTGTTAGCACTCATGTTTATTGAACTCTCAAAACTATATGAAACACTAAAAGAATTATATACATCTCCTATATTTGGTTTATAAACATCACTAGAACTTATCTCACCATTCACACGATAATAACCCTGTCTTAACTCAAATTTGTTCATCCAAAATCCTTTTATTTCTTTATCTCCAAATGTAGATGCTGGATGAGTATATGTTTTTCCATTACAAGTTGAATCTGTACATACTTTATTATCTAATTTACAAGTTTCACTTGTTCCATCTCCGCCAGATCCTTGTATATTATCAGTACATGTTATTTCTCCAGTTTTATCTGTTTCCTTTTCAAATGTTATTTCTATTTGTTGTTCATTACTTGTTTTTGTTCCATCTGCATTATAATTCCACACTTTGTACTTATATCTTGGTATCCATACTTGCATTGTAAGTATATCGTCCATTGGTATTTCTGTTCCAACTTCTGCTGATAAATATTTATTTCTATTAGTACTTAATACTGTTACACTATTGGTGCACATCTTACTATTATAATCATACCACTTATGATTTTCATCTTTATTCTTTTCATCTGCTTTCTTCCAAAATGAAGATGACTCATCATAATATACTGGTATCATTCCTTCATCTAAGACAGGTGCATTTGCCCCACTCGTATCTAATTTTCCTGTTTTTACTGTCATCTCCATCGTCTTAGTTCCCATTATTGTATCAGTAAATACTGCATATGTTGTATTTACTTTATAAGAAATAATACCTACTAAAACTAAAAATACTATACACAAAGTTGATATTATATAAGGATTAAATTCCTTTATATTTTTATTTAAAAAGTTATATAATTGCCCCCCTCCCCAGACGAAAATTTGTTCGTAGTATCTACATCATTTTTTTATAGTTTTTTTACCCATTCTTGTCATAAAACTTCATCCTCTCTTAGCTATTTTACATAACTTAATATTATCATTTTTTAATACTAAATTCAATATTATTTTTCATTACTTAGATATATTTTTTTCTATCAAAAGAAAAACACTTATTTTAGTGTTCTTAATAGTATATTATAATTTATTTTAGTTTTTTAACTTCTTCTTCACTTAATCCTGTTGTTCTAGATATAATATCTATACTAACATTTTCCTTCAATAATGCTTTTGCAGTTTCAAGTGTGTTTTTCTCAATTCCTTCTTTTATTCCTTCTTTTATTCCTTCTAGTCTTCCTTCTTTTATAGCCTC
>CAVFIB010000046.1:0-9449 GCA_963622385.1 Bacteroidaceae bacterium
GTTAGTTATCTACTTAATAATTAAAAAGGTGACATTTTAAAAAAATTTTAACACATAGATACTACTTTTTATTAGAAAAACATAGATTATACATTTATTAACAATTAAATTAAGCAAAAATAAATAAAAATTATAAATAAACTATATATTTACAAAAAAATGTTTCACGTGGAACTAGGAAAAACACAAAATATTCACATTTTTTCAAAAAATTAGACTTATTAACAATTACAAATGCTCATAAAAACTAAAACTAATGATTTTAATCGCAAAAAAAAGAATGTTTCACGTGAAACATTACTCACTTTCAACACTCTCTTCTTCTGAAATAGAATCATCTTGCTTAGCTAAAACCGTAACAGATGTAACAATTTGTTTATCTTTCAAATGCATCAACCTAACACCCTGAGTATTTCTTCTTAAAGTAGAAACATTATTAACATCAAGTCTAATAACAGTACCCTCATCAGTAGTAATAATTATATCTTCATCACCAACAACTGACTTAAATGCAACAATCAAACCATTCTTATCAGTAATATTAAGAGCTTTAACGCCCTTACTGCCACGATGAGTTAATCGATACTCATTAACATCAGTCTTCTTTCCATATCCCTTTTCAGTAACAACTAATATAAGTTCAGAGTTATTAACAATTTCTGCTCCGATTACTTTAGTGTCAATTAAATCAATACCCTTGACACCAGAGGCTCCACGCCCCATAACACGAACATCTGTTTCATTAAATCTAACCATTCTTCCAGCATTTGAAGCAATAATAACCTCATCCTTACCACTAGTCTTCTTAACTCCTATTAACTCATCATTATCCTTTAAGCTAATAGCAATTTTACCATTCTTTCTAATAGAATCAAACTCACTAATATCAGTTCTTTTTACAAGACCATTAACAGTAAAGAAAATCAAATACTTACTTTCATCTTCCTTTTTAACAGGAATAATAGCATTAACGACCTCATCTTTTTCCAAAGGCAAGATATTAACAATAGGAACACCTTTAGATTGCCTACTAAACTCAGGCAATTCATAACATTTAATACGATATACCTTTCCACGATTACTAAAAAATAACAAATAATCATGACTATAACAATTAACTAACTTTTCAACAATATCTTCGTCATTAGTAGACATCCCCTTAATACCTACTCCACCACGATTTTGGCTTCGATAAGTATCAGAATTTAATCTTTTAATATAACCATTTTTTGTCATAGAAACAATTATATCATCATTAGGTATCAAAGATTCATCCTCTATATAATCAATTGCAGTCATATCGATACTAGTACGACGTTCATCACCATATTTATCAGCAATTTCCTTCATTTCACTCTTGATAATTTCATTAACCTTATCCTCACTACCAAGAATACTACGAAGTTCCTCAATTAATTTAAGTGTTTCCGCCAAATCTCTCTCAATCTTGTCTCTTTCAAGACCAGTCAAACGTCTCAATTTAAGCTCCAAAATAGCATCAGCTTGTGCATCACTTATAGCATATAAATTCTTAAGTCTATCCTTAGCAATAACATCACTCTCACTCTCACGAATAATTTTAATAAAATCATCTAAATGATCAAGAGCAATCTTATAACCCTCTAAAATATGAGCCTTTGCAAGAGCCTTATCCAAATCAAACTTAGTTCGACGAATAATAACTTCCTTTTGATGATCAATATACTTAACAATAATATCCCTAAGACCTAAAAGCTTTGGAACACCCTGATCTAACATAAGTAATATAATACCAAAAGTATTTTGAAGTTGAGTATGCTTATATAAATTATTCAAAACAACATTAGCATTAGCATCTTTCTTAAGGGTAATAACTATCTTAACACCAAAATCACTACCATTTTCCTCATGATAATCAGCAATACCATCAAGAACCTTATCTCTAACCAAAGAAGCAATACGATTCTTCAAATCCATAGTATTAAGTCCATAAGGAATCTCAGAAATTACTATTTTACTCTTATGTCCACTCTCTTCAATAGAAGCTTTACATCTAACAGTAATAGTTCCGCGTCCGGTCTCA
Organism: Bacteroidaceae bacterium; assembly: GCA_963622385.1. Classification (GTDB taxonomy): domain Bacteria; phylum Bacillota_I; class Bacilli_A; order RF39; family UBA660; genus UMGS1449. The sequence continues at coordinate 2,063 of CAVFIB010000046.1, forward strand.
TAAGCCTTACGAATACCACTATTACCCAAGATAATAGCACCAGTCGGAAAATCAGGACCCTTAATATGTTGCATAAGTTCATCTAATGTAATATCATTATTATCAATATAAGCAATACATCCATTAACAACTTCTCTCAAATTATGAGGAGGAATATTAGTAGCCATACCAACTGCAATACCCATAGTACCATTAACTAAAATATTAGGAAATCTACTAGGTAAAACAACAGGTTCCTTTTCTTCCTCATCAAAATTCGGAATAAAATCAACAGTATTTTTATTTAAATCCCTTAATAATTCCAAACTAATCTTTGATAAACGTGCTTCAGTATAACGCATTGCTGCAGCACCATCGCCATCCATATTACCAAAGTTACCATGCCCATCAACAAGCATATAACGATAACTAAAATCCTGAGCCATTCTAACCATAGCCTCATAAATTGAACTATCTCCATGTGGATGATATTTACCCATAACATCCCCAACTATTCTAGCACACTTACGATGACCCTTATCAGGCATATAACCAGAATCAAACATCGAATACAAAATACGACGATGAACAGGCTTTAATCCATCCCTAAGATCAGGTAAAGCACGAGCAACTATAACACTCATAGAATAGTCCAAAAATGACTTTTTAACTTCATTTACAATATTATTTTCTTTTAATCTATCCATTCTTAAACCTCCTATACATCCAAATTATCAGCATAAACTGCATTTTTCTCAATAAATTCACGTCTAGGTTCAACATCTTCACCCATCAAAAGTCTAAATACCTCATCAGCAGAAGCAGCATCATCAACAGTTATCTTTCTTAGAATACGATTTTCCTTAGCCATAGTAGTATCTCTAAGTTCCTCCGCATCCATTTCACCAAGACCTTTCATACGAGTAATATTATATTTAGCATTAGAAGGTAAAGTTTTTAAATACTCATCACGTTCCTTCTCATCAAGAACATACTTAATAGTCTTACCATGAACAATTTTAAACAAAGGAGGTTGAGCCGCATAAATATGTCCAGCATCAACAACAGGCTTGAAAAATCTATAAAACAATGTAAGTAATAACACTCTTATATGAGAACCATCAACATCTGCATCGGTCATAATAATAATCTTATCATAACGAAGCTTACCAAGATCAAACTCTTCACCAATTCCAGTACCAAAAGCAGTAATCATAGTCCTAATTTCCTCATTAGCAAGTGCCCTATCAAGCCTAGCCTTTTCAACATTCAAAATCTTACCGCGAAGAGGTAAAATAGCCTGAGTCATATAATCACGACCCTTTTTAGCAGAACCTCCAGCAGAATCACCTTCGACTAAGAATATTTCAGACACAGAAGGATCTTTACTCTTACAATCAGTAAGTTTCCCAAAAAAGTTAGTAATCTCAAGATCTCCCTTACGCCTAGTAGTTTCCCTAGCACGCTTAGCAGCAACCCTAGCATGAGATGCAGTAATAGCCTTTTGAACAATAACCTTAGCCTGATTAGGATTTTCCATCAAAAATCTCTCAAATCCCTCAGAAAAAATCTTATTAGCAATCTGTCTAACCTCAATATTACCAAGCTTAGTCTTTGTTTGTCCCTCAAACTGAGGATTAGGATGCTTACAAGAAATAATCATAGTAATTCCCTCTTTTACATCATCCCCAAGTAAATTGTCATCCTTTTCCTTAAGAGCATTAATACTCCTAGCATACTTATTCAAAATCCGAGTAAGAGCAAGTCTAACACCATCCTCATGAGTTCCTCCTTCATGAGTATTAATATTATTAACAAAAGAATAAATATTAGAAGAATACGACTCATTATATTGAATAGCAACTTCAATAGAAATATCCTTATCAACACCAGAAACATCAATTATATCCTCATGAATAGGTTTTCTATTAACATTAAGCATTTTTACATACTCACTAATTCCACCTTCATATAAAAACTCATCCTTTTTATCAACCTCACGCTCATCAATCAAAACAAGTTTAAGATCTTTATTCAAAAAAGCAAGCTCCCTAATTCTTTGTTTCAAAGTATCATAATCAAAAACAGTTGTTTCCTCAAAAATAGTAGGATCAGGTTTAAAAGTAACAGTAGTACCAGTTCTACTAGAAGAACATTCTCCAACAACCTCAAGTTTTCCCTGAGGCTTACCTCCATCAACATACTTTTGTTTATAAACATTTCCATTCTTATAAACTGTTACCTCAAGCCAAGAAGAAAGAGCATTTACAACAGAAGCTCCAACACCATGAAGACCTCCAGAAACCTTGTAACCTCCTCCACCAAATTTTCCTCCAGCATGAAGTACTGTAAATACAGTTTCAACAGTAGAAATACCAGTTTTTGGATGAATATCAACGGGAATACCACGACCATTATCTTTAACAGTAATAGTATTATCCTTTCCAATAACTATCTCAATAGTATTACAATAACCAGCAAGAGCCTCATCAATAGAGTTATCAACAATCTCCCAAACCAAATGATGAAGACCTCTTACCCCAGTTGTACCTATATACATACCAGGTCTTTTTCTTACAGCCTCAAGTCCTTCTAAAACCTGTATAGCCGAAGAATCATATTTTTTCTCATTCATATCTGTCTCTCCTTTTCTTAATCAAACCATTATCAACAGTAAAAATACTAGCTTTATTGATTAACCTTTCACTTATATTATTTATATCAGTAGTAGTAATAATAAATTGTATATTACTCTTAATAAATCTAAGCAAATTCTTCCTCTTATCAATATCAATTTCACTAAAAATATCATCCAAGAGAACAATAGGATAAGTACCTCTTCTTTTCTTAAAAAGATTAATTTCACTAAGCTTAAAAGCCAAAATAGCCATACGTTGCATTCCTTGAGAACCATATAACTTAAGATCACTATCACCAAGCATAAAACAAAAATCATCCCTATGAGGTCCATACATAGTAGAACCTTTCTCTATATCATTAGAATAACAACTCTTATAATAAGCAATATAATCACTTTTATCACTAAAACAAACACTCTTCTTATATAAAACCTTAAGATCACTCATTTTTGCAATTTTACCATAAACATCAGAAATACTCTTATTAATGTCCTCGAAATATTTTTCCCTATAATCATAAATTAAAATAGCCCTATCGATTAATCCCTCAGTAATAACATCCAAATAATCATAATCAATCTTATTATAATTTTTCCTAATATAATCATTTCTCATCTTTAAAATTTTATTATACTCATTAAGAATTCTTAAATATTCACAAGATAACTGACATAACTCTATATTAAGAAAATTTCTCCGACACAATGGAGACTTTTTAACAATATCCAAATCCTCCGGAGTAAACATAATAACATTCATATTAGATACATAATCAGATACTTTCCTAATACCACTATTATTAATTTTTAATCTTTTCTCACCAATTCTATATAAAATTTCCATATTTTTAAGTAAATTACCAATCTTTAAAAATCCCTTAACCTTAAAAAACAACTTATCAAGTTTAATAAGTTCATCATCAGAAAATCCATTAGAACACTTAGAAAAGGCTAAAACATAAATACTCTCTAAAATACTAGTTTTTCCTTGAGCATTTTTTCCAATAAAAATATTAACATTTTTATTAAGTTCTAAACAAATCTTATCAATATTTCTAAAATTAACAATTTCTAGTTTTTTTAAATACATAACCAAAAATTAAATAAAAATCTCCTCAAATTCGCATCAACTCCCAAAACCAGTACTCCAGTACTTACTATTACATTATACCATAAAAACCCCGTAAAAAAAACGATTTTTACACTTTAATCGCTTTTTTTTGAACTTTTTCTACTCTTAGAAATAGTCTCTAACATATTACATCTAAAAATCTGATTCTTAATAGAAAAATACGGACAATTAACAACGATAGATTCACCATTAATAAAATTAATTTTAGTTCTCTTCCCATACTTTTCTACATTCCTTATCTTCTTATAAGAAATCCAAGAAACACTAGAAGAATTAATAGCTTCTGTAGGAAAAAATATCAAGTCCCTAGTCTCTTCAACAATAATTGGAGTCTTATAAATACTACCAAGCATGCTTTTAGAGCCAAGCACTCTTCCCTCAAAACTACTACCAAAATATCTACAAGAATTTTCCATAATAGAATAAGGCACATCATTAACAATGTAATCATCTTCAACTTCTATTACTCTAGTCTTCTCATCATCAAAAGACATAATAGCAAGAGTCTCATCATTAATTTCATATTTCATAGAATTCACCCCCTAAAACAATAAATTTCGCAATAAAAAATATTGCAATTTCTAAATTATCATCTCCCCATGTCGAAAAAGATAGAAATTTGTAGAATCCAAAAGAAAAAAAAAAAAAGTAAAAAAAAAAACTTATCAACAACAATTGTTAATAAGTTCTTATAGGTAATATCAAACATACCAGATCTTCACTATCATCATTCTTAAGTAAAATAGGTTTAATCTCACCAACAAATGTAATAATAACATTACGAGACTTTATGGTACGAAGAGCATCCATCATATACTTAGCACTAAAAGAAATTTTAATATCATTATCACAAGAAACATTCATTTTCTCCTCAACTTTTCCTATTTCAAGAGACATTGAAGTAATCTTAAGAAGATTATTCTTTATTTCCATAGTAATTATATTATTATCAGTATCATTATTTAAAATACTAGCCCTATCAACCATATTATAAAATTCATTACAATCAAGTTTCAAATCAAAAATAGAATCACTAGGAATTAAATTCTTAGTATTAGGATAAGTACCACTGATAAGCCTAGATTGAAATAAAATATCATTAAACTTAAATATAACCTTATTACTAAATAAATGCATTTCAATAACCTCATCATCCCCAGAAGACAAAAGTTTCAAAAGTTCATTCAAATTCTTACTAGGAATAATAATATCAATACCATTATTAACACCAGTTGTTAATAACTTCTTCCTAAGAGCAAGCCTATAAGAATCAGTAGCACTACACTCAAGATTATTTCCATCAATCTTAAAATTAACACCAGTTAAAACCACCCTAGCCTCATCTAAAGAACAAGCATAATTAGTTTGTAAAGTCATAGATCTAAACTCATCAATACTCATACTAATAAATTCAGGAGATAAATCCAAATTAATATCAGGATATTCCCTAGCCTCAATACCATTTAAATTAAACTCACTATTCTCAGTAAAAATCATAATCTTATGTTCATCTATTATTTCAATATTAATAAACTCAGAATCAAGTTTTCTAATAATATCAAGAATATACTTTCCTTTAATAACAATACTACCAGTATTATCAATAATTAAATTATCCCCCTTAGAAATAACAGTCTGAATAGTAATATCATTATCAGAAGCAGTAAGTACCAATCTATCCCTATGTAATTCAAATTTAATACCAGATAAAATAGGAATAATATTTTTTGTAGAAATTGCCTTAGAAACATTATTTAATGCTTCAAGCAAAACTACTCTTTTAATTTTTAATTTCATAAATATACCTTCTTTCTTTTTTTAATTATTAATATATTAATTTTATTATTACTGTTAATATTGTTAATAAGTCCAAAAAAGCCTTTAATATCAACAGATAATATCAACAATAATTGTTAATAACTATTAACAATTTTAACAATTCTATGTTAATTGCTTCTCAATATTGTTAATAGCATCATTTAAATCTCTATTAATTTTCATTTCTCTTTCAATTTTATTGCAGGCATGAATAACAGTAGCATGATTTTTTCCAGAAAACTCAATTCCAATTCTTTCAAAAGATTCATCAGTAAGTTTTCTACACAAATACATAGCAACCTGTCTAGGAATAGCAAGGTTAGGAGTCCTTTTTTTAGATTTCATATCCTCAAAAGAAATATTATAGAAATTAGCCACACTCTTTTGAATACGCCGTATATTATTTTGATCAGTAACAGCATCTTTTTTAGTAAAATCACGTAAAGCCTCCATTGCAAAATCAAGAGAAATATCAGTAACACACATAATCGCAGAATAAGCAACTAATCTAGTAATAGACCCCTCAAGTTGCCTAACATCATTACCAATATTCGAAGCAATATAAGAAATAACTTCTTCATTAATAAAAATATTTTCCCCTTTTAACTTTTTCCTAATAATAGCAATCTTAAGAGAATAATCCGGAGGGCTAATATCAACCTGTAACCCCCAAGCAAAACGTGTCCTAAGTCTATCTTCAAGAACCTTCAAATCCTCAGGAGATCTATCCGAAGAAACAATAATCTGCTTACTATCATTATACAAGTTATTAAATGTATGGAAAAACTCTTGCTGAGTTTTTTCTGCACCACCCAAAAACTGGATATCATCAATCAAAAGAACATCAACATTTCGATATTTATTCTTAAAGAATTCAACATAATCTAAATTATTACCACTATTTCCTTTTCTAGCAATACCAGTAAAATCATTCATAAAGTCATCGCTAGTAACATAAAGAACTCTCTTTTTATATTTATTTTCAATATAATTTCCTATAGCATGCATAAGATGAGTTTTCCCAAGACCACTATTTCCATATATAAATAAAGGATTATACATAGTACCAGGATTTTCAGCAACAGCAAGAGCAGCAGCCTGAGCAAATTTATTAGATTCCCCAACAACAAAACTCTCAAAAGTATAGTTTTTATTTAGATTAGAAACATGAACACCAACAAAAGAATTATCATCAGTAGAAGAATTTTCCTCCTTTTCCTTATCATTTTCTAAAAAATCAGAAACATTTTCCTTAAGTATATATATAATGTTATCAACGGGTTCTGTTAATAACTTATTAAAACTATCAATAATAACATCTCTATAAGTAGAATCTATATGAGTTTTATAAAGAAGTAAAGGAACAACAATCCTAATATTGTTCTTATCAATACCAATAAAATCAATAGCCATAAACCAAGTCTGATAAGTAATAGGGTCAACAATATTACTAATATTATCTAAAACTTTTTGCCATAACAATTTATTGTTCATAATACCATCTCCCCATTTCTAATAAAAGTTAATAACCTGTATCTAATTGTAATACATTTTTATTTTTTTGAAAAGATAAAAAACTTATTAACAAAGTTATTAACATATTTATTAACATATTTATTAACAATTCTTTTCCTTTGTTTACATACTATAAAATAGATTTTAACAAATTTCAAGTAAAAAGTTATTAACAACATTAACAATTGTTAAAAAGAAAATTGTTAATTAACGTTAATATTGTTAATAAGTATCATTTTAAACAACAACAACAGGATAAACGCATGAGAAATTATGCGTTTTTTATGCTATCATATATATAAGGA
>CAVFIB010000047.1:0-9413 GCA_963622385.1 Bacteroidaceae bacterium
GTGTCCTTTGTCGCTTCTTATTCTTTGTTTTAGATAGAATGGATAGGAACCGTTCATTAGCATTTCTTCTTCGTAGTTGCTTTCTATTATATATATAGTTTTGTTTGGATATTTTTTTAGTAGTTTTTCTTTTATGTATCCTGTGTCTGTTATATATATTAGTTCGTTTTCTTGTTCTTTTAGATATACTCCTAGACAAGGGGTATCATGCGATAGTTCGAATAGGTTTATTGTTAGGTTTTCTTCTTTGTATGTTTTTTCGTGTGTTATTAGGTGTGTTTGTTCTATCTTTTCTTCTAGGTTGTTTTCTAGGGTATATATTATTGGATTTTGTTTTTTTAATAGTGATTTTATTCCTTTGATATGATCTATGTGGGTGTGGGTTATTATGAGAATATCTATTTTTGGCATACTTCTTTTTAGTCTTTTTTCTAGGTTTGATAGGGGCAATCCAACGTCTATTAAGATGTTTTTAGTGCTTGTTTCTATTAGTGTTGAATTGCCTTTTGATCCACTTGCTAAGATTGTTATTTTCATGTTAGTAAAGTGCCATTGGATCGTATAGTGTGCCATTTTTTGTTAATTGGTAATGTAAATGACAACCGAATGAATATCCTGTGTTACCCATTGCTCCGATTTTTTGTCCTTTTTTTACTGTTTGTCCTACTGAAACGTATACACTATTTAGATGGGCATAGGTTGTTACTATTCCTTTACCGTGATTGATTTCTATTTCGTTACCGAATCCTGAACCCCATCCGGCGTATATTACTGTTCCTGAGTTTGCTGCATATATTGGTGAACCACATCCTAGTCCTGCGATATCTATTCCGTCGTGTGATCTTGCTGTGCTTTCTCCTATATCACTACGAAGTACGTATCCAAAGTGTTCTGTTATGGTGTAATTACTTACTGTTGGCCAAGCCCAATCGACACTACTTCCTGTTTTTACTATTTTGTTTATTGGTTCTTTTAGGACTTCACTTGAAATGATTAGGGCTTCTGTTATTTTTCCGTTTTGTTTTTCTATTTTTCTTGTTATTTTACTTTCACCTTTTTTTCCATTTTGGATTATTTCATAGTGTCCTGGCATTAGGTTTTCGTCTGTTTTTTCTATTGTTTTGTATCTGATTGATTCTTTTTTTACTGAATGTGTTTCTTCTACTATTGTGATTCTTGGATTGATATAACTTATTACTACTTCTTGTCCTTTGTAAAGAAGGGCGTTTTCATCTGATATGTCTTGGTTTGCTATTAGGAATTCTTCTGTTGACATTTTGTTTTTGTTCGAGATTGATTTAACACTGTCTCCTTCTTTTACTGTGTATGTTTTGTTTTTTTCATTTGTACCGAATAGTAGGTATTTTGCTAGCTCTTGTCTTGTTTGGTATATTTTTTGGTTTGCTGGTATTCTTCCTTTTTTGATTGATATTTGTTCTTTTACATAGACGTTTTCTATGGTTTCTCCTAGGGCAGTTTGATCTTTTTTTATTTCATTTAGATAGTTTTCGTATTCTTTTTCGTCTACGAATGAGTTTACTACGTCATTTATTGCTTCTTTTAGGATACTTTCATCTAGTATATAGAGATATTCTTTTATTTTTTGTGTATTTACTGTTCCTTTTTGATCTTTTTCTGATTCTTTTAGATCTGTTATTGTTATTGTATATCCATTTATTGTGAAGTCTTCTTGGTTTGCTATTTTGTTATAGATACTCTCTACGTTTTCTGTGTTTTGATTATATGTTGTTTCTTTTGTTATTTTTAGTCCTTGTGGGATATATACGTTATCTACGTTGTATTTTTCTTTTAGTGCTTCTTGTTGTTTGTTTACGTATTTTTCTAGTTCGTCTTTGCTTTCTATTATTCCTAGAGATGTTCCGTTTAGATAAACTCTGTATACGTTTTGGGCTTCGTAGTAAACGTATGAAGTGCTTTCTAGTATGATTGCGATTATACTTATTGCTAGTGCTAGAATTGTTAGGAAGACTATTTTTGCTTTATTCAACTGGTTTCACCTCTTTTTTCTTCATTTCTATAGTTCATGAATGATAGGGTATTTTTTTTGAATAGGACTTCGGCGGTTCCTATTTTACCACTTCTGTTTTTTCTTACTATTATTTCTGTTTTACTCATGTTGTCGTCTATTTTTGAGTTTTCGTTGTAATAGTCATCTCTATAGATGAATGCTACTATATCGGCATCTTGTTCGATTGATCCGGATTCTCTTAGGTCGCTTAGTACTGGTCTTTTGTTTTCTCTTAGTTCTGGTGTTCTTGATAATTGTGCTAGGGTTACTACTGGGATTTGTAGTTCTAGTGCTAGTGTTTTTAGTGCTCTTGAGATTTCTGATACTTCTTGTTGTCTGTTTCCAGCGTATTTTCCCATGCTTCCTATTAGTGTTAAGTAGTCTATTAGGATTATTCCTAGGTTTTCATCTTGGCTTGCTATTCTTCTTGCTTTTGCTTTTATGTCTCCGATTGTTACTCCTGGGGAATCATCTATATAGATATTTGTTTCAGATAATTGGCTTACTGCTTCGTTTACTCTTTGCCAGTCTTTGCTATCCAATGAACCGTTTTGTAATTTTTTTGCATCTACTTGTCCTAGTGAAGATATCATACGTGATATTAGTTGTTCTGCACGCATTTCTAGTGTAAATATTATTGCGGATTTTTTTGATTTTAATGCTACGTTTGTTGCTATGTTTAGTGCTAGGGCTGTTTTTCCCATGGCTGGACGTGCTGCAAGGATTATTAGTTCGTTTTTATGAAATCCGTCTGTTAAGTTATCTAGATCATAGAATCCTGATGGAAGTCCGCTTATTTTTCCTTTGTTGTTTGCTAGTTTTTCTAGGTTTTCTTGAAACTCTGCTAGTACTTCTGGCATTTGTTTTATGTCACTTGATTTTCTATTTTTTACGACATTTAAGATTTTACTTTCTGCTTTGTCTAAGGTTTCGTTTATGGAAAATTCATTGGTGTAGCCTAGTGTTGCTATTTCTGTTGCTTCTTCTATTAGGTTTCTTAGGATGCTTTTGTCTTCGACTATTTTTATGTAATGATCTATATTGGCTGCAGTAGGGGTGTTATCTAGGATTTCTGATAGGTATTCTACACCACCAATTTCATTTAGTGTGTTTTCATCTTTTAGTTCTGTTGTTAGAGTAGTTATATCTACTGCTACTTTTTTGTTTTGGAGATTTTTTAAGGCGTTGAATATTTTTGCATGTTTATCTAAAAAGAAACTTTCATTTGTCAGGGTTTCTACGGCTTTTTCTAAGGCATATTTTGAAAGTAGCATTGCTCCTAGTACGGATTGTTCTGCTTCTATGTTATTTGGTATTTCTTTTTTCAAATTATGCACCTACTTTTTTACTTCTACTTTTATTTTTGCTATTATATCTTTATATAAGTGGATTTCTACTTCATGAAAACCTAATGATGTTATTGGTTTTTTTATTAATATTTGTTTTTTGTCTATTTTATATTTTTCATCTAGTTTATCTTTTATTTGTTTTGCTGATATGCTTCCGAATACTTTATCATTTTGTCCTGTTTTTACTTGAAATGAGATTTTTTCTTGTTCTAGTTTTTGTTTTAATTCTTTTGCTTCTTTTTTATGTTGTTCATCTAGTTCTTGGGCTTTTTTGTTATCTCTATCTAGTATTTTTAAGCTTTCTTTTGTTTCTTTTATTGCATATCCATTTTTTATTAAGAAGTTTTTTGCATATCCGTCTTTTACTTCTTTTATTTCTCCTTTTTTACCTTGATTTTTTAGATCTTTTATAAAGATTACTTTCATGTTAGCCTCCTTATTTTATTTTTTGATATATTTGTTCTTCGATTTTTTTTATGGTTGTGTTTTCTATTATTGCTGCGGCTTCGGTTTTGTTTCCTCCGCCTCCGAATTCTTCCATTAGTTTTCCTGCATCTATTTTTTTGATTGATCTAGCACTTATTCCTACTTTATTTTTTTCTAGGTATCCTATTGCGAATGATGTTTTTATTCCTTTGAATTGAAGGAGTAAATCTGCTGTTTTAGCTAGTTCTTGTCTTGTATATATTTTTCCTTTTTGTCCGGTTGCTAGGGCTATTTCTCCGTCTATTTTTGTGTTTCCTACCATTTTTGATCTATTTACGTATTCTTCTAGGTCTTGTTTTAAGAAGCTTTGGGCTTCATTTACGTCTGCTCCTTTTGTTGATAGATAGTAACAATAATAAAATGCTTTTCTTGTCATTTTGTACATGAAGTTGTTTGTGTCTAGTGCTATTCCTCCGAGCATTAATGTTGCGTATTGTTTTGGTACTTTTATTCTAAATTTATTTAATAAATTTGCTACTATTTCGCAGGTAGAAGTTGATTTTTCGTCTATATATAATTTTTTTGATTTTAGTGTTTCTTGGCTTTTTGTGTGATGATCTATTACTGTTACTTCTTTGAAATCTTCTAGTAGATCTCCACAACATATTAGTTTTGGTTTGTTGGTATCTAGTATATAGAGAATAGATTTTTTTGTGATTAATTCTTTTGCTTTTTTTGATGTTATTATGTTTATTTTTGATTTTACTGAGTTTAGTGCTTGTTTTGTTGCGGGTTCTATTTCTTTATCGTCTATTATTAGATAGGTTTTGTTTTTATATTTTTTTGATATTAATGAAAATCCTACCATAGATGCAAAGGCATCTAGATCTATTTCTTTGTGTGCTGTTAAGAATACTTCTTTGGAGTGAAACATTTCTTTTGATATTTGTTTTTTTAATTCTTTTAGTCCCATGGTACTCCTCCCTTGTTTCTTTAAATATTATATCAAAAAAATAGGGATATGTCATTTTTTTTGGATAAGAAAAAAAATAAACAAAATTGTTTATTTTACGAATGGTAATAGACCAATTACACGTGCTTTTTTGATTTCTCCTGCTATATATCTTTGATGCTTAGCACATGCTCCTGTTACACGTCTTGGAAGAATTTTTCCTCTTTCATTTATATATTTTTTTAGGATATCAACGTCTTTGTAGTTGATTTCTTTTCCTTCACACATGTAACATCTTTTTTTTCTTTTTTTATAGAATTCTGCCATGTTTTTTCCTCCTTATAGATTAGAATGGCAAGTCGTTTTCTTCAATTTTTATTTCTGCTCCGAAGTCTTTGAATGGATCTTCTGGAATAGAGTTTGTTTTGTTATTTGTTTGTTGTTTATCGAAATTATATGGATTAACGTTAATGTTTTGTTCTCTTTGTTCTCTTGATGCTTTTGTGTCTAAAAATTGAACATTATCTGCTACTACTTCTGTTACATATCTTTTTTGACCGTTTTGATCATCATAACTTCTTGTTTGAATACGTCCGTCTATAGCAACTTGACTGCCTTGATTTATATAATTTTTACAATTTTCTGCTTGTTTTCTCCAAACAACTATGTTAATGAAATCTGTTTCTCTTTCTCCGTTTTGTCCAGTAAAGTTTCTATTTACTGCTAGAGAGAATGTTGCAACTGGTATGTTTGAAGATGTATATCTTAATTCTGGATCTCTTACTAATCTTCCTATTAAAAATACTTTATTCATTTTTTACCTCTTAATTTTCCATTTTTGTTACTAATGCACGGATAACTGTGTCACTAATGTTAACTATACGATTGAATTCGCTGATTGCTTCTCTTGGAGCTTCAACTGTTAAAAGATAATAGTAACCTGTTTTATGTTTTTTTATTTCATAAGCTAGATCTCTTTGTCCCATTTCTTTTTCTTCAAGTATGTTAGCATTGTTATCTGTTAGTACTTTTTTCATATCTTCGTATGCTTTTTTGATTGATGCTTCTTCTAGTGTTGGTTTTACGATAAACATTATTTCGTACTTTTTCATACTTTTACACCTCCTTTTGGTCTTATGGCTTCTGATGAAGCAAGGAGTAATTTAATACTCGTTTTGTATTATAACAATAAATTTTGTTTTTGTCTAGTTTTTGTTTTGTTTTTCCCATAGTTTTCGTATATATTTTAAGGATAGGGTAGATAAGGCAAAACCTATTACTGGTACTAAGGAACTTAGGAAAATACTACTTGTGCTTTTTATTATATATGAATAGATTAGTACTATTATGTAGGTTAATATACATATAAAAGTTCTTCTTGTTTTGCTTGGTTCTTTGTTTTATTTTTTCTATTTCTTCGTTCATAATTACTTCTTAATTGTTTAGTTTTATATTTTTAAATTCTTCTCCTAGTACATCTTTTATTTGTTTTAGGTGACCTGGGTTATCTTTGTTTAATAAGTAGTTTTGGATTAGTCCATAGCTTGGATATTCGTTTCCTTCAATTACTACTGGACCTTTTTCTGTTATAGCTACATCCCAACCTATATATCTTATTTCTGGGATTAGTAGAGCTGCTTGTTTTACCATTTCATATGATTCTTTTACGTATGGTATTTTTTTTATGGTGTTAAAATCATATCCTGTTAGGGGATGAGTGTCAAAGATTTTTCCGGCGTCATCTACAAATTTGCAGGCTGGGGTTCCGTCTTCATTTAGTCTCATATATGCGTCCCAACATTGAATAGCAGGGTTTTCGTCTAGGCTTATTCTGAAGGAATTTGCTAGGACATGGGCTTTTCCGTCTTTATATAGGGTTATTATTCTAAATGTGTTTACTGCATTTGGATTTATTTTATTTACTTCTTTGTTTTGGATTATTTCATCTTCTAGGAGATATTGTTTGTTTTGGATTAGTTTATTTTTAAATTCTTTTAGATCTATTATATCTTTTACTGTTATTTTTTCTATGTTATGTCCTCCGAAATCTGTGTTTGGTTTAGCAAAGACATGTTTTTTTCCTTTGATGAATTTTTTTATATCTTCTTCGGAAGAGGTTCTTATGTCTATGAAATCTCTTTTTATATAGTCTTTAAATATTTGGTTAAAGATTAGTTTATCTTTTGTTACTATTCTATATTCTCTTGGGTTTAGGTATGCTAAGATGTTGAAAAAGTTTCTTGATGTTACGAAGTCTTCTTTTTGTTTTGTTGTTAGATTTATATAATCACTTTTGAAGTAGTCTGTGTATCCTATTTTATATTTTAAGAAGTTTTTAAACATATCTCTTTTTACATATCCTGGAGTTTTGTTATTTTTTTCTGCTATATATTTTGCTAATTGATCCATTCTTTTGAAGTTTATTTCTTTTATTTTTTCTATCATTATTTTTGTACTTTTCATAATCTTCTCCTTTATTTAGTTTTATTATAACCTTGTTATTTTAGTATTGTCAATAATGAATAAAGCAAGTATTCCTACTTGCTTTGTACTTATTTTACTGTACATTCTATTGTTTTTGAAGTTAGTTTTAATGTGCTTGCTGTACTTTGATTTTTTAATGTTATTTTGGCTTTTCCTGAATTTTTATTTGGTTTATCTGTTTCTTGTTTTGTTGTTCTTGTATTTTCCCATACATAACCTTGTCCGTCTACCATTTTTGTATCTTTAAAGATGTAAGTATCATCATAGTATGAACATGTTTTATTTGTTGTTCCTACATAATTAGCTGGGTTATGATCTTTTACTGTTTCTGTACATAATGAATTGTTTTTGTTTACATATGAGATGCTTCCTGTATGACCAGATATGTAAGATGAGCCTCCTGCTCCGGAAGAGTGACAAAGTCCTGATGCAGCTTCAATATAGTGTGCTACACCTCCGCCGCCTCCGCCGTAGTAGCCGCCTCCGCCGCCACCACCAGCTTCTTTTTTAGAACCATCTCCTCCTATTCCGAAGGATCCATTACTTCCTTTTGATTCTACGTCACATTCATTTGAATTTTTTATACATTTATTTGCAAGACCTCCTGATGTTTGAGAACCACCTGAGACAAATGCAAATTCTTGGTTTTCTCCTGTTAAGTATGTTGTACCATAATTTTCAAGAATGTGAATATTCCTTTGACTAAGTCCTTTTATGATTTTTTGTGAACCTGGATATCCCATTAGGCCTCCTCCGGCTCCTCCTATTCCTATTATTTGTCGTTCTGTTCCTGTTTTTGAATAATAATACTGAGTTCCGCCACCTCCTGCTGCTACCATTATTCTAGATTTTAAGCTTTCTTCATCGTTCCAATCATTTCCTTTTATTAATCTTACATCTGTTGCTCCTCCTCCAGATGATGAGTTATGGTATCCTGTTGCAGACTTAGCAGTATAGTTTATTATTCCTTGTGCGGTACTTCCAGCATTAAAGGATTCTTTTTTATAGGCGTCTTTATCTTTATCATTATCTGTTGCATTTTTACCTGTATAAATATATAGGTTATCTTCTGCTTGTAAAGTAATTGTTCCTTTTGTGTATGCTCCTTTTCCTACATTATCTATTGTAGTTTCTTTATAGTTTCCTGCTGCTCCCCAAAGCTCTATTATATAGTCTCCTGTTACAGGGACTTTGAAGTCTTGGGCCTCTTCTTTATAATCAAAATTGTATTCTATGTTAGTTTTTATGTTTAGTTCTATATCAATGCTTCCATTTTTTAGATTTAGTTCTTTCTTATTTTGATAAAAAGATAATCTGTATGTTTTGTTTTGTTGTCCTTCTATTTTGTTGTTATCAATAAGTGTAATAGTAATATCTTGATCTATATTTTCTGTTTTTGTTTCGTTTGTTGTTTTATCTTTTAACTCATAAGAAACTTGTCCAGGTTGTGCTGTTTTTTTAAGTTTTAGTGTTCCGTTTACTATTACTGTTTGATTTTCATGTTTTGGGGGTTTTATTGTTATATCTATGTAGCTATCATCATGAGAATAGTTTATTTCTACATTTTCTTTTGTTTGTTCTTTAGATAGTGTTGTTTTATTTTCGCTTAGACAATTTATTTCGTTTTCGGTTACATCATCACAATTATTATCCCAAACAACTTCTTGTCCTTCACATTTTAGACAAACGTTGTAATTGTATTTATTTGTTTGTTTAGTTCTTGTTATTGCTACGTAACTTTCGTCCATACAATTGTTTTTGTTTTTGTCTAGGAATTCTTTTGATATGTAGTTTTGTGATGCTAGTTCTTTTAGTGATACGTAGTCGTTTAGATATGGGCTTATGCTTGTTGGTATTCTTGATCTGTTGTTTGTGTAAAAGTCTTTTCCTGCGAGTAGTAGTTCATCTTTTAATGAGTCGTTATATTTATCTTTTGCTTTTTCTGTGTATTTAGTTATGTTTGGTATTATTAAGAGTGCTAGTAGGGCTAGTACTACTATTACTACTAGGACTTCGACTAGGGTGAATGCTTTTGTTTTTTTCATTATTAACCTTCTCCTTCTATTTTAGTTAATTTGATTATAACATATTTTTTGGCTAAAAAAAAGAACTTTTCAGTTTTACAGTAAAAAAGAGTAAATTTTCTTCGCAATAAATTTTTGGTATAATTACT
>CAVFIB010000048.1:0-9146 GCA_963622385.1 Bacteroidaceae bacterium
AAGCCTTATAGGCTTCAGAGAAAAACCACCCTTTTTAAGGGTGGATTTTTACTGTCTTTTTTTGATATAATTAACAAAAAGATATATGAAAGGAGATTTATATGAAAAAATCTAAAGTGTATTTTACAAAAAACATCACACCAAGTAGTTTAGTTAAAATGTTTAATGTTTTAAAAAAAGATTTACCAGGTAAAGTTGGAGTAAAGATATCAACCGGAGAAATGGGTAACAATAATTATCTAAGTCCAAGTCTAATAAAAGACTTAGTATCTTTAGTCTCAGGAACCTTAGTAGAATGTAATACCGCATATGCTGGTCATAGGAACTCTACTTCCGCCCATCTTGAAACTATAAAAAAACATGGATTCTTGGAAGTCTCAGACGTTGACATTATGGATAGTGAGGGAGAATTTGCTATTCCTGTTAATAATGGTTTCCATCTAGATAAAAATTATGTTGGAAATCACTTGAAAAACTACGATTCTCTTATTATGCTTTCTCACTTCAAAGGTCATCCTATGGGAGGTTTCGGCGGAGTGCTTAAAAACATGTCGATTGGAGTAGCATCATCCTCTGGAAAAGCCTATATCCATACTGGAGGTAAAAGCAAAGACACTTCTACCTTATGGCAAAATATTTGTTCTCAAGACACTTTTCTTGAATCAATGGCAGATGCTGATAAAAGTGTAGTAGAGTACATGAAAGGAAACATAGTCTACATAAACGTTATCAATAACTTATCAGTAGATTGTGATTGTGTATCGAATCCAGAAAAAATATGCATGTCAGATATAGGAATTGTATCATCACCTGATCCCATTGCAATTGATAAAGCCTGTACTGATTTAATATATAATTCAAAAGACCCAGGAAGTTCTCATATGATCGAAAGAATAGAAAGACAAAATGGACTTCATATCCTAGAAGCTGCAGAAAGTCTTGGAATTGGTTCTCAGTCCTATGAACTAATTGAAATTGATAATTAGCAATGTTTATGATAAAATAAATAAGAAAAGAGGTGTATTAAGATGAAACTTAAGTCTATTGATGATTTTACAGATACAATTGTTATGAAATTTCCACATAGTAATGTAGTAGAAAAACTTTTAACAAAAATTAACCGAGGTAGAGATAAAACAACTTATAATAACATTACAATTTCAGAAAGCAGACTAGTCTGTACTTCAAAAGATGGTTTTCTTCTTGATGTTATAGTAGATCTTGATAATAACAGAATAATTACTCATGATATAGGAAAAAGGAAACAAGACGAGGCTACCATTTACTACGACACAAAAAAGTACTTAGCTTTGAGGGAAATAAAATGATTGACTCAACTAGCTATGATGAAAAAAAACATAAAAAAGAAGACTTTTTTACAACCAAGTATTCAAATGGTAACTTTCGCTGTTACTATAACGAAGAAGGCAAAGTAACAAAAAGTTATAAAGAAGAAACATCTCATATTGTTAAGAAAAATGATAATAAAGAAGTAGTAAATGAATATGATCTAGATATTATTAATACCAAGTGTTATTTAGCAAATGGAGACCAAATTACAAAAAAGACAATTAACGATCAAACCACTTATAGTTATATTTATAACGATGGCTTTAAAGATGTTACTAAAAATATTTCTACTAAAGAATATTATGAACTTAGTAATCTTGAAGAAGATCCATACAAAGTTATCAATAATGATATAGTTTATGCAAGTAAAAAAGGTAGAGTTTAGTGAAAAATAAAATTAATAAAAGATATTTGTTAATACTTTTCCTACTAATTACCTTTATCTCAGTAAGTATACTTGTTTTTTCTTATGATAACTTATACTTTGATACATTTATAAATAACCTTATTAGACACATAACAAACATAAAAACCTATATATTCAAAATAATTACTTTCTTCGGATCAAGTTACTTTATAATACCATTATGCATACTTTTAATAGTATTACTCAAAGATAAGAAAAATAAGTTTTATGTTGCAATTAATTTGATTATATCATCAGTAATATGCAACCTGATCATTAAAAATATAGTAAGAAGAGATAGACCATTAGATATGCTTGTAAATGAAAGTAGCTTTTCCTTTCCAAGTGGACACAGTTTTGTAAGTACAACTTTTTATGGATTTTTAATATATTTGGTGTATAATAGTAATTATAAAAGTGAAACTAAGTTTATTTTAATATCTTTATTACTTGTACTTATTCTTATGATTGGTATAAGCAGAATATATTTAGGAGTTCATTATCCTAGCGATGTATTAGGTGGTTTTGTTGGAGGTTTAGCCTACTTATTAATATTTATTGAAATAATAAAAGGAGTAAAATATGAAAAAAAATAAAGAAAAAGGTAAAAAAAATATAGGATATAAGCTAGTCTATATACTTTTATTTTTAGTCTCCATAGGACTTTTAGGAGTAGTTTTATATATTAATATACTTCCTATGAAGTACCTAGCAGTACTTGCTTTAATCCTTGTTTTTGTAAATCTCATTTTAGGATTCTTCTTACTAAGAAAAAAAGTTAAGAAAAAACCAAAAAGAATATGCACAGTCTTTTCACTTTTATTTACTATATTATTCGCAGTTGTTTCATTCTTTATCTTCAAAACATTTGGTGTTTTAGATGAAATGAGTCAAGATTACAAGACCTATACTTACTATGTTCTTGTAAACGATAGTAGTAATTATGAAAAGTTAGAAGACATTAAAGACAAAGAACTAGGTTATTACAATGATAACAGTGAAGCTTCAAAAAAAGCCCTAGAAGCACTTTCAAAAGTTGTTACAGTAAAAAGTAATAGTTATGGTAATTTAGAAAGCTTAGCAAGTTCACTTATTTCTTCAGATGAAGATGCAATTTTACTTGAAAGTACTACTAAATCTAAACTTGATAGTGCTGGTGAAAACAGTAAAAGTTCATTTAGTGGTTTCAAAGATAAAACCAGAATAATCTATACTTTCAAAGTAAAAGTAAAAGTTGATACAAAAGGTGTAAACGTCACAAAAGATGTGTTCAATATTTATATAAGTGGTATGGATGAATACGGAAAAGTATCCGAAGTATCTAGAAGTGATGTTAATATGATAATGACAATTAATCCAAAGACTAAACAAATACTTATGACAAACGTTCCTAGAGATTATTATGTTCAGCTACATGATACCACAGGTTATAAAGACAAACTTACCCATGCAGGTATATATGGAGTAGATACCTCTGTTAAAACCCTAGAAGACCTACTAGGTATAAAAATTGATTACTTCTTTAAAGTAAACTTTAGTAGCTTACAAAATATAGTTAATGCCCTAGATGGAGTAGATGTCTATTCAGAATACGATTTTCAAAGCTGGAATGGATACAACTTTACCAAAGGATATAATCATGTTGATGGAAAAGCAGCCCTAGCATTCGCAAGAGAAAGACATACATTTACTGATGGAGATAATCAAAGAGGAAAAAATCAACAAGCCTTAATAGAAGCCATATTTAGAAAATGTACATCATCAAGTATCATTACTAAATATAATAGTTTACTAAACTCACTTAAAGACAGTATGATTACAGATATGCCTATGAAATCAATAACAAGTCTTGCAAAAATGCAACTAAGAGATAATGCCAGCTGGAGTATTACCTCTAATAGTGTCACAGGAACAGGAAGTTCTGAATACACTTACACATATCCATATCAATACTTATATGTAACATTACAAGACGAAGAATCAATCAAAGAAGCAAAAGACAAAATAGCAAAAGTAGCAGGAGGAGAAGTCCTAGAATCATCTTATGGAAAAGATGCAAGTGATGTCCATTCTGTATCCAAATCATATGTTGCTAAATCTAGTACAAGTAGTTCATCAAGCACAAAAACAAATAAAAGCACTTCTAAAAAAAGTGTAGTTACTAAAAAGAGTGATAGCTCTACCACAAAAAAAGAAACAACCAAAAAAACAGAAACTGACAAGCCTAAAGACCCAGTAGTATCTTGCAAAGATGGAGAACACTCGGAAAACGGCGTATGTGTTGCAGATGAACCAGTTGTACCAGTTTGTAGCGAAGGAGAACATCTTGAAAATAATATTTGCGTTAAGGATAAAATAGAAAAAACCCCTGAACCTCAAGAGTAAGTTGTGAAACTTATTCTTTTTCTTTTGTCAAGTATTGTAAAATTTTGTATAAAGTATTTACATTTATCTTTGTCTAATCTATACTTAACATAGAATAGGAAGGGGAAAGCCTAAGTAGAATTATCTATTTATAGAAAAGCTAAGGTTTTTCTTTTTTCTTTTTTTAAAATACAGTGTGAAAAAAATCTGTAATTAGTAACTTTTTTGCCTTGAAAATGTTGTTTGTTTATTATATAATGTTCTTATAATAAGGGAAAGAGGTAGATGAGTGTGATTAATGTAAAAAGTGAAATCAAACCACTTAAAAAAGTTTTATTACATAGACCTGGTAAAGAGCTTCTTAACTTAACTCCAGATACTCTTGAAAGGTTATTGTTTGATGATATACCATATCTTCCAGTTGCTAGAGAAGAACATGATCAGTTCGCTAGAATTCTTAGAGATAATGGTATAGAAGTTGTATATTTAGAAGATTTAATGACTGAAACATTAGAGTTTAATCCAGATCTTAGAGATAGTTTTATTAAACAGTTTATCTACGAAGCAGGTGTCAGAACTCCTAAATATCGTAGTTTAGTTTATGAATTTTTAAGCTCTATAACTTCAAACAGACAACTTATTTTAAAGACCATGGAAGGTATTAACATAAAAGAAGTTGTTCTAGAAAAAGCAAAAAGAGGAAAATCTCTTGTTGATATGATTGAACCAGATTCTCAGTTTATAGTAGATCCAATGCCTAATCTTTATTTCACTAGAGATAATTTTGCATCTATTGGAAATGGAATTACACTAAACAGAATGTATTCTGAAACTAGAAACCGTGAAACTATTTATGCTGAGTATATTTTCAATTATCATCCGGAGTACAAAGATACTCCTAAATACTTTGATAGGTATAATGAGTATAATATTGAAGGTGGAGATGTCCTTAACCTAAGTGATAAAGTATTAGGAATTGGTATTTCTCAAAGAACAAGTGCTAATGCTATTGAAATGCTTGCAAGAAATATCTTTAACGATCCTGATACTACTATCGAAACCATCCTTGCATTTAATATTCCAGAAAGTCGTGCATTTATGCATCTAGACACAGTTTTTACTCAAATAGATTATGACAAATTTACTTATCATCCTGGCATAATGAGTTCTCTAAAAGTATTTGAAATCACTAAAGGGGAAAAAGAAGATGAAATTAATGTTAAATCCAGAAGCGGCTCCTTAGAAAAAATTCTTGAAGATTATCTAGGAAGAGACATCATCCTAATACCATGTGCAGGCGGTGATATGGTCTCAGCAGAAAGAGAACAATGGAACGATGGTTCTAATACACTTGCCATAGCCCCAGGAGTAGTTATTGTTTATGATAGAAATAATGTTACTAATGAAGTTCTTAGAAGATTTGGTATTAAAGTAATAGAAATGAGAAGTGCAGAACTTTCTCGTGGTAGAGGCGGCCCACGTTGTATGAGTATGCCACTTATTAGGGAGGATTAATATGGATTTTAAAGGAAGAGATTTTTTAAAAGTTCTTGACTTTACTGAAGAAGAACTAAGATATTTAATAGGACTTGCTATTAGCTTTAAAGAAAAAAAGAAAAATGGAGAGTCTCATAAATATTTGAAAGGTAAGAATGTTGCCCTTATATTTGAAAAAGATTCAACCAGAACTAGATGTGCCTTCGAAGTAGCAGCAAATGACCTAGGAATGGGCTCTACTTATCTAGGACCAACTGGTTCTCAAATTGGTAAAAAAGAAACAATTAAAGATACTGCAAGAGTTTTATCTAGAATGTATGACGGTATTGAGTACCGTGGTTTCGGACAAGATATAGTCGAAGAACTAGCAAAATATAGTAGTGTTCCAGTTTGGAATGGTCTAACAAACGAATTTCATCCAACTCAAGTTTTAGCGGATTTCATGACTATGTACGAACATTTTGGTCATCTAGAAGGACTTAATTTTGCTTACTTTGGAGATGCCAGATTCAATATGGGCAATTCTCTTATGATTATGAGTGCTAAGATGGGCGTTAACTTCACTTGTTGTGCTCCAAAAGAGCTATGGCCTAGTGAAAGTCTAATCAATCAAGCAAGAGAAATAGCATCTTCAAATAATTGTGTAATTTCCTTTACCGATAACGTTACCGAAGGAGCAAATTCAAAAGATGTAATCTACACAGATGTATGGGTTTCAATGGGTGAAAGTGATGATGTATGGAAAGAAAGAATAGATTTACTTACCCCTTACAGAGTTACCTCTGATGTAATGGACTTAACTAACGAAAATTCTATATTCATGCACTGTTTACCATCTTTTCATAATACTGATACTAAAATTGGTAAAGAAATTTTAGAAAAATATGGTATCAATGAAATGGAAGTAACAGAGGAAGTATTTGAAAGTGATAAATCCAAAGTATTTGATGAAGCAGAGAATAGGATGCATACTATAAAAGCAGTTATGTATGCAACTCTTAAATGAAAAAAAGAGTAGTAATAGCACTCGGAGGTAATGCACTCGGAAACTTTAATGAAAAACAAGAAATACTCGTTAAAAAAACTGCTAAAAAAATAGTAGATATTATAGAAATGGGTTATGAAGTTGTTGTAACTCATGGAAACGGTCCTCAAGTAGGTATGATATCAAAAGCATTAGAAAAAGATAATATCCCATTTCCAGAATGTGGTGCAATGAGTCAAGGATATATAGGCTATCAACTAAGTCAATCTATTAGCAATGAACTAATCCATAGAAATATTAACAAAACATGCACTACTGTTGTTACAGAAGTCATTGTAGATAAAAGTGATAATGCCTTTAACAATCCTACCAAACCTATAGGCAATTTTTATACAAAAGAAGAAGCAGAAAAAATCTCAAAAGAAACAGGATACGTCTTTAAAGAAGATGCTGGACGTGGTTATAGAAGAGTTGTCCCATCACCTAGTCCTATTAAAATAGTTGAAATAAATACCATAAAAGAATTACTAGATTCTGGAAATGTTGTAATTGCCTGTGGTGGTGGAGGTATTCCTGTAACAAAAAAAGGAGATAAATTAGTAGGAGTCCCTGCAGTCATTGATAAAGATCTTACTAGTGCTTTACTTGCCGAAGAAATTAACGCTGATATTTTACTTATTTTAACAAATATAGATAAGGTTTGTATAAACTTTAATAAACCATCTCAAAAGACTTTAGAAGTTATGTCTTTGGATGAAGCTTTACAATATATTGATAACAATGAATTTTCTCCTGGAAGTATGCTTCCTAAAGTTGAGGCCTGTTTAAAGTTTGTTAAAAATACAAATAATAAAGCAATTATTACCTCTCTAAGCAAAGGAATAAGTGCTTTAAATGGAAAATCAGGGACATTAATATGTCCTAGTAAGGAGGAAAAAAATATGACCCAGAAGAAAAATACTAGAAGAAAAAACTTTAAAATAGGTATATCTGCGTTTTCTATTATTTTATTACTCATAGTATTACTTGCTGTTTTAACGCATTTCTTACCTAGCGCAACCTTTGTCGGAGATCAGATTATAAACGGAAGTGGAGTAGTTAAAGCAACTCTTGCTAACATACTTCTTTCACCAATCGAAGGATTTGCTGATGCAGTTGATGTCAGCATATTCATATTTATTTTAGGAGGATTTTTAAATATCGTTTCTAAAACAGGAGCTTTAGAAACCGGTGTTAAAGTTTTGGTTGAAAACCTTAAAGGAAAAGAATTAATACTTATTCCAATCTTAATGTTTATCTTTTCTATAGGGGGTACAACTTATGGAATGCTCGAAGAAACAGTAGGATTTTATGCACTACTTGCTGCTACTATGGTTGCCGCAGGTATGGATACAATTGTCGCTTCTGCAGTAGTTCTGCTAGGAGCAGGATGTGGTGTTCTAGGATCAACCATAAATCCATTCGCAAATGGAGCAGCTATAGACGCACTTCCAGATACTATATCAATTAATAATGGTACCATTATCCTTATCGGTGTTGCACTTTGGCTCGTTTCACTTGCAATATCCATATTCTTTGTAATGATGTATGCATCCAAAGTCAAAAAAGATAAAGGATCAACATTCTTATCATTACAAGAACAAAAAGTAATGGAAAAGAAATACGGAAAAGAAGATAAAAATACAAAAGCAACAACCAAACTTACAAGAAAACAAAAAATTACTCTTATCTTATTTGGTTTTACTTTCCTAATAATGATAATTGGATTTATCCCATATACCGCAGATATTAAATGGTTATCATTCTCATCATTCCTAACAGGAGAAGTTCTTGGTAACTGGTATTTCTTCGATGCCGCAGTATGGTTCCTTATTATGGCAATTATCATTGGAATAGTTAATGGTCAAGGAGAAAAAGGAATAGTAAATAACTTTATTTCTGGAGTATCAGATATGATTAGTGTTGTACTTATCATCGCAGTAGCACGTGGTGCTAAATACTTAATGGGTGTCACTTATCTAGACAATTATATTATCTATAATGCTGCAGATGCCCTTAAAAATATGCCAGTTCTATTATTTACCCCACTAAATTATTTACTACATATTATCCTATCAGTACTTGTCCCATCATCATCTGGTCTTGCAGCACTATCATCACCAATCATGGGCTCTATTTCCCACCAAATTGGTTACAGCGTAGAAGGAACAATCATGACTATGGTCGCAGCAAACGGACTTGTCAATTTAATAACCCCAACTTGTGGAGCTATTATGGGAGGACTAGCAATAGCAGGAGTAGAATACTCAACATGGTTTAAATGGGCTATCAAAATAGTAGGAATCATTGCACTAGCATCAGTTATTATTTTAACACTTGCTATGTTAATATTTTAGTATATGTAAAGAGTACTTTGTTATAAGTATTCTTTTTATTTAAAAAAATCAAATTTATATACTTTGCAACATTTATAATACGTTTATCACTTCAAAATAGAATTTTCCTTATATGAATATTTTGATTTGAACTAGTATCTAAGTATTA
>CAVFIB010000049.1:0-9046 GCA_963622385.1 Bacteroidaceae bacterium
GCATATTTATACTACTTTCTTATTTTTTTTGAATTATAGGTCTGAATAGTTACAATAAAACAAACAGAAACAGGAAATGTATTTGACTTTTCAGTAGAGACAAAAGCAAGTTTTAACATAAATATAGGATATAAAATAAATATAGAAAAACTAAGTGCAGAAGAAGGATATACCTCTTTAGAAGATGATCAAATAAAAATATATCTAACAGATGAAAATAATAATAAAATAATAGGACCCGTAAAAATAAGTGAACTTGATAATTATAATTTATATGAAGATATGAATATACATACAAAAGATAATAATATTCAAATAGATAAATATAAAATAAGAGTATGGATAGATAAGAATGTTGATGCAAGTAGCTGGACAAAAGATACAAAACAAGAATATAAATTTAGGATTGGAGTCTCATCAACAGATAAAGAAGGAACATATAACATAAGTTATAGTCCAAATGGTGGAGAAGGAAAGATGGCACCAAGTATATATAACGAAAACACAGAAGAACTCTTAAGAAAAAATACCCTTACAAGAGGAGGATATACATTTAAAGGATGGTCAACAACAAGTAATGGAGAAGCAGAATACCAAGATCAAACAAAAGCAACTAATCTAACAACAGGAAATGATAAAAACAAAACATTATATGCAGTATGGAATCCAAATAATTATATAATTAAATATAATCCAAATGGAGGATTAATAAAAAATATCCAAACAATAGAACCGGATGTTAATTATGATCCAATGAATTTTGGTGCTCAAAACACAAAATGGACAAAAGAAGATAACATTTACAAAAGTGGTAATTTAAGTACGTCTAATATGACTTATTTGCTTCATAGTATAACGCTTGAAGAAGCAGGAACACTATCATTTGAAGTAGCAGTATCACAAAGTGAAGGTTATGGCATTGGATTTTTATTGCTTTCTCCAGATTTTGGCGATATGATAGATGTTAAAGTAATAGATGCAACACCTGGAATAACAAAAGAAGAAGATTTAGTATATCAAAAGATAGAAATACCACTAGAAGCGGGTTCTTATGGAATAGTATTTGATCCTTTTGGAACTGCTTCTGAATCAGAAGGTTTAGATAGAGCATATGTAAAGAATATCCAAATTCTAGGTTATGTTGAAGGACAAACAGAAGATTCATCTTTTACAGTAGGCCAAAATAATAAGTTAAAGAAAAATGAATATAAGAAAGAACATTATACATTTAAAGGTTGGGATACAAATAAAAATGTAAGTGAACCAAAATATAAAGATGAAAATGATTTAACAGAAATAGAAAAGAAAGTAAAAGAAAATGATCAAATAGATTTATATGCAATATGGGAAAAAGAAAAATATACAGTAAATGTAGTAGTTAAAAATGGTACAGTAGACACATCAAGTAAACAGATTCTCTACAACGAAAAAGATACATTTAATCTAACAACAACAATAGAAAATGCAATAGGATCTGTAACATGTACAAATAATCAAACAGGAAAAGTAGAAAACAATATACTTACAGTATCAAATGTAAGTGCAAATACTACGTGTACAGTAAAATATACAGATACAATCACAACACTATATGAAGATGGAACACTTATAATAAACGAAAACATAAATAATAGAAATACAAACTTATCAACACATGGAAATATAACAAAAGAATATGATGCAATGAGTGATAGTAATTCGTATGTTATGAATTCTTATAGTAGTCAACCATGGCATGATGAATACGAATCAATAAAGAGTGTAGAAATCGGAAGTCAGATGAGTCCAGTATCTACATCAGGTTGGTTTACTATATTGCAAAACATGGAAAAAGGAGATTTTACAAATTTAGATACATCACAGGTTATTAGTATGAGTTATATGTTTGCTATGTTTGATGATTTTCCATCTAAAGTTGAAAGTTATAATTTAATAGGACTTGAGAACTGGGATGTATCAAAAGTAGTCGATATGAGTTCTATGTTTTCTCGAGCAGGCAAAAGTGCCACCACATTTAATTTAGATTTATCAAGCTGGGATACATCAAGTGTAACTAATATGAGTTCTATGTTTTATTATGCAGGTCGTAGCGCCACAACCTGGTCAGTTAAAATACCAAGCAAAACTGGAGATTTAACTAATACAACTTCTAAATGGTATGGTTCTAGTGAAAGTGTTTATGCATCTCCTTGTAGTGGTAAATCCTTCACTTTATCTTAAATTAATAAAATAGCATCTTCAAGTGATGTTATTTTATTGTGAAATGAAAAGTATATATATCATTAAATATATAGGACCAATTAAAGAAGAGATAAATGATTTAAAATAACTATAAAAGATATGAGAATTAAAAATATTAAAAGATAATCTTGAAATATGAAAAAAACTAAGTTATAATTTTAATATGATAAGAGGTGTTTTTTAATGTTAGGAAAAATTATAGAAATAAGAGATGAAAAAGTAAGAGTAAAGATGAGTATTGATATTAAACTTCAACCGAGTCTTTCTAATTTGCATGTTGTATTTGAAGAGGAAGGGAAAAAAATAGTTGGAGAGATAACATCTATAAATGAAGAGTATTTGGATATTGTAATAATTGGGGAAATAGTTGGTAATAGATATTTACCTGGAGTTCAAAAGAAACCAAGTTTTAAGGCTGAGGTAAGAATTATAAATATGGATGAGCTTATTTTGATACTTGGTCCTTCGACTCCGAGTCCTACTACTTTTTATTTAGGTGAGTCTTCAATATATAATAACTATGGAATAAATGTAGGAATTAATAATTTCTTTTCTAATCATTTTGCGATAATTGGGAATTCTGGATCTGGTAAGAGTTGTGCTACTGCAACAATTTTGCAAAATTTATTTTATTCAAATAATCCACCAGTAAATTCTAATATATTTGTTTTTGATACGTATGGTGAATATCATCATTCATTTTCAAGGCTTAGTGATGTTAATCCGAGAATAACATATAAGAGTATTACAACAAATCCGAAGGCTAAAGAGGTGGAACAATTAAGGATCCCATTATGGCTTATGGGAGTGGATGGTATTTCTATGCTTTTGGATGTAAATGATCCAAATCAAATACCGATCATTGAAAAAACTTTAGCACTATTACCGGTTTTAACAAGAAATGATGAAAATGTTTTAAGATATAAGAATAACATAATAGCTAAGTGTTTAAGGGATATTATATTGACCGGAAAAAGTGCTTCGAATGTTAGAAATCAAATAATTTCAGTTCTTACATGTTATAATACTCCAGAACTTAATTTGGATTTAAAAATAGTAGAACCTGGTTATACAAGAACATTGAAACAATGTTTATATGTAAATGATAATGATAGTATGGCTGCAATAGAGAAAGTAGTTGGAGCAATCTCTCATTTTATAATAGATGATTTAGAGTATAAAAATAATGAACCTGTTCCATTTACTTTGCAAGATTTTAATAATGCTTTGTCTTTTGCATTAATCTCTGAAGGGATATTAAAAAGTGATAAAGTATATGATTATGCCAATATATTAGCGGTTCGTGCAAGTGCTTTATTAGAGGGAGAGTATAGTGTATATTTTGATTGTCACAATTATATAACTGAGGAACAATATATAGAAAAATTAATGACTACTACCTCTGGAAGAAAGGCTCAAATAGTAAACTTTAATATTAATTATGTAGATGATAGATTTGCTAAAGTATTGGTAAAACTATTATCAAGGGCATTATTTAATCAATGTGTATTAGCAGAAAAACGTGCTAGTAAGGCGTTTCATATATTAATTGAGGAAGCTCATAGATACGTTCAAAATGATACGGATACAAAACTGTTTGGATATAATATTTTTGATCGTATTGCAAAAGAAGGAAGAAAATATGGTATATTGTTAGGTTTTATAACTCAAAGACCATCTGAAATAAGTGAAACTGCTATAAGTCAATGTTCTAATTTTCTTATATTTAGAACAATGCATGCAAGGGATGTAAATTATTTAGAGACAATGATGCCTAATGTAACAAAGGATACTATAAATACTATAAAAACATTACAACCAGGAACTTGTATGACTTTTGGCTCAGCATTTAAAATACCAATATCAGTAAAATTACAAATGCCAAATCCAGCACCATTATCAAGTAATGCTAAAATAGAATCTATCTGGTATTGACAAAATAACTAAAATTTGATATTATCTTAAGCAAGTTGCAAAGATAAAGAAATAGTAGTAAGAAAACTTATTTTAGTGAGTTTGGAAGTAGTGAAAACCAAATAATAAGTCCTTATGAACGCATCTTTTAGCAAAAACGTATAATCACGTTAGAGATTTAAAGAGCATAGAAATTCTATTGACGTAAGGTGGTACCGCGAGAATACTCGTCCTTATATATATAGAATTTTTATTTTTATAGGAGGGAAATATTATGATATTAGAATTAGAAAAGGTATTAGAACAAGCATTTATAAAAAATGGTTATGACAAAAATGATTGTAAAATAAAATTATCAAATAGAAAAGAGTTATGTGACTATCAGATCAATAGTGTTTTTAAGATTGCTAAAGAAGTAAAGAAAAATCCAGTTGAAGTTGGAGAAGGTTTAGTAAATGATATAAAAAATATAGAAAATATAGATTATTATCTAAAAGAAATAACTTTTGCTAAGCCTGGCTTTATTAACTTAACGTTATCAGATAGTTTTATAGCAGATACTTTAAATAAAAAAATAGAGAAAGGTTATTATGAAATAGAGCAAACTAGTAATCCTTTGACATTTGTAGTGGATTATGGTGGTCCAAATATTGCTAAACCTCTTCATGTTGGACATATTAGGCCTGCAATAATAGGTCAATCAATCTATGAAATTTTAAAAGCAAAGGGTCATAAAGTAATCGGAGATGTTCATTTAGGAGATTTTGGGCTTCAAATGGGGCAGGTAATTTATGGTCTTAAACAAAGAAATTTAAAACCAAGTGATATAACAATAGAGCTTTTACAAGAGATATATCCGAAAATGTCTAAGCTTTGTAAAGAAGATAAGAATGTGAAGGAAATTTGTCAAACTATAACAAAAGATTTGCAGGATGGTAATAAGGAATATACAGAGTATTTTAAAGTAATGTATGATGTATCTTTAAATGACATAAAAAGAATATATAAGTATTTAGGGGTAAATTTTGATTATTGGTATGGTGAAAGAGATAGTTATAAATATATAGATGATTTAATGAAATTTTTGGATAAGCAAGGAGTTTTAGAAGAGGATGATGGTGCTAAAATAGTAAGAGTATCTAAACAGGATGATAAAAAGGAAATGCCTCCACTTATAATTCAAGGTAAAAGTGGTGCTTATCTATATGCAACAAGTGATATGGCAACAATTTATCAAAGAATGCAAGATTTTAAACCTAATTATATTCTTTATGTTGTGGATAATAGACAAAGTTTATATTTTGAACAAGTTTTTAGAGCTTGTGAAATAAGTAATCTTACAAATGGTACAGTTTTAGAACATGATGCTTTTGGTACAATAAATGGAAAAGATGGAAAACCGTTTAAAACAAGAAGTGGAGAAACTTTGAAATTAGAAGATTTAATAAAACAAACAAAAGAAATATTTTTGTCTAAAAAAGAAACTAATAAGGATATGGATGAAAAGGATATAGATATAATAGTAAATGCAATATTAAAATATGCAGACCTTCAAAATAACAGAGAGAACAATTATATATTTGATATAGATAAATTTGCAGATGTAAATGGAAAAACTGGACCATATCTTTTATATACTGCTGTTAGGATAAGGAAAATAGTACAGGAAAATAAAGTTGTGTCAGCAAAAATGACAAATAGAATTTATAATAAGTATGATAAGGATTTAAGAATGGAACTATTAAAGGTAGAAGATGCAACTAATAATGCTGTTCAAAAAAGGATGCCACATTTTATAGCGGATTATCTATATAACTTAGCAGTTCTAACGAACACTTTTTATCAAAATAATAATATATCAAAACAAGAAGATGAACAAATTAAAAATGACTGGATTAATCTACTTGATTATACTTATAAGGTAATGGAAAAATTACTAAGTCTTTTGATAATAGAAATACCAAGTCAAATGTAAAAGGAAGCTATTAATTTAACTTCCTTATTTTTATATTGGTATCTTTAAATAGAGATGGGATATTATCAAGTTCATCTTTTATTTTTATTTTATAGATAATATTTTCACCGAAGAATTTATCAGTAATATCTAAATCATTTGTTAAAGTATTTAAGAGTTTTAAATTGTCATAAGATGAGATTATTTCGTAATAATTATATTTAATATATAAACAAAGATTTGTTTTTAGTAAAGTTTCACGAACACTTTTTGAATATGCTCTTATAAGACCACCTGCACCGAGTTTTATTCCTCCGAAGTATCTAACTACAACGGCAAGAATATTAACTATATCATTTTTTAAAATAACTTCCATAATTGGAGTTCCTGCTGTGCCGCCTGGTTCACCATCATCGCTGAATTTTTGTTTATCTAAGGTTCTAAAAGCATAAGTAACATGGGTGGAATCTTTATATTTATTTTTAATATCTTCGATAAAGGAAAAAGCTTCAGTATCATTTGAAATATATTTTAAAAAACAAATAAATCTAGAATTTTTAATATTAATTTCATTTGTACAATCATTTTTAATAATATTCATCATATCACCAATATAATTATAATATTTAATAACATATTTTACAATAATACTTTTAAAGTGTATAATAAAGAAAAGGAGGTTACTATGAAGGAAAAACTAAGATTAATTCCAGAAAAACCTGGTTGTTATCTAATGAAAAATAAAGATAATATAGTAATTTATGTTGGAAAAGCAAAAAATTTAAAAAGAAGAGTAAACTCCTACTTTAATAAGATCCATACAGGGAAGACTAAAGCTTTGGTAAGTAATATAACTGATTTTGAATATATAATAACTAATAGTGAAACTGAGTCTCTTATTTTGGAAATAAATTTAATAAAAAGATATAATCCCAAATATAATATTCTTTTAAAAGATGATAAAACATATCCATATATAGTGCTTACAAATGAGAAATATCCATCTTTAAAGATTGTAAGAAGTAAACAAAGAAAAAGAATAAAAGGAAAGGTATTTGGGCCTTTTCCGGGTGTTACTTCTGCTAAGAATACTGTGAATTTAATAAATAGAATTTATCCTTTAAAAAAATGTGATAAATTAAAGAAAAAGGTGTGTTTATATTATCATATAAATGAGTGTTTAGGGTATTGTGAGAAGAAAGTTTCTACTGAAGTAATAGATGATATGTTAAAAGATATAACAAAAATTTTAAATGGTGATTATAAGTTTTTAACAAAGAAACTTGAAGAAGAAATGGATAAGTATTCAAATAATTTGGAATATGAAAAAGCACTTGAGATGAAAAATTTAATAGATGATATAAAACATACGATAAGTAAGCAGATAATAGTGTCAAATGTAAAATATAATTTTGATGTATTTGGTTTATACGAGATAGATAATTTTTTAGCGATAGAGACTTTATTTATTAGAGAAGGTGTAGTAATAGGAAAGGTAAATAAAATAATAAATGATTATGTAGATTTAGAGGATGCATATATAAGATATATAATAGATTTTTATGAGAAATATCCTTTGCCTAAAAAAATAATAGCAAATGATATAAAAGGAGTAACAGACATAGAAAAAGTTTTAGATGTAAAAGTTCAAGTACCTATAAAAGGGGATATAAAACAAATACTTAACATGTCTAATGTAAATGCAGAGATATCATCTAAGGAAAAGATTGAAAGAATAAGAAAAAATGATATAATGAGATATGAAAGTATTAATGATTTAAAGAATATTTTAAACATAGAAAAGTTAGAGAGAATAGAGTTGTTTGATAATTCGCATTTATTTGGAACGTATTATGTTGGTGCAATGGTGGTTTTTAGGGATTTCTTACCTGATAGGAATGAATATAGAAAGTATAAAATAGATTCTCATACTAAAGATGATCTAGCTGCGATGAAGGAAGTAATTTATAGGAGATATCAAAAGGCTTTGATGGAGAAAACTGAGTTTCCGGACTTAATAATAGTAGATGGTGGAGCTCTTCAAATAAATGCTACTTTAGAAGTTTTAGATAGTTTAAAATTAAATATTCCAGTAATAGGATTAAAAAAAGATAAAAGTCATAAAACATCAAAGTTAGTTTTGTCTAATTTGACAGAAGTTGATATAAAAAATAAAAATTTATTTGTTTATTTATATAAGATGCAAGAAGAAGTTCATAGATTTGCTATATCATATCACAGAAATATAAAAAATAAAGGAATGTTAGAGAGTGTTTTAGAAGATGTACCTGGTGTTGGAGAAAAAAGAAGAAAAGAACTTTTAAAAAGATATTCGTCTTTAACAAAAATAAAAAATGAAACGGTAGAAAATTTAAGTGAAATAATTCCAAAAGAGGTAGCAATAAATCTTTTAGAGTTTTTAAATAAAAAGGAGGAAGAAAATGAATAATAAACAAAAAAATGGAAAATTACCAAAATGGGCAATAGTTTTAATAGTGGCACTATCTGTGGTAGCAATTTTGCCAACACTTTTATTTGCAGGAATAATAACATATGGTGTGATAGATAGTGTAAATGAAAGTGTAAATTTAACGATGAGTAATACTGTGAAGGGTTACTATAATAGTAAGACTAATACCTATTTTATAAATGGTTATGTGAAAAATGGTGGGAAGGATGATGCTCACGGAATAGAAATTGAGTATACACTTTATGATAAAAATAATAATGTAATAGGTATTGCAACTGCATATATAGATGAGTTAGATGAGGGTAGAACATGGAAGTTTACTGCAGAATATACTGGTGAGAATGCTAAAGATATAGATCATTTTGAGAATAAATTATTTGATTATAATTATGAAACATGGGATTAATTTTCATGTTTTTACTTTGCAGAAGCTTTTAAAAAAAGTGAAAATGAAGAAAAATTTTAAA
>CAVFIB010000050.1:0-8751 GCA_963622385.1 Bacteroidaceae bacterium
TCAGCTCTCACCCGCATAGCGGGTGGTTTTATCATGTTCCTATCTCGGAACATAAGAAAAGAATTAGACATGTTTTTGTTGTGTCTAATTCTTTATTTTACCCTTTAATAACTAACCAAGCACTTTCCTATAAGATAAAAAAGTAAGTCTTACAGGAAAGAATAAATAAGACTTACTCCCGAATAAAAAATATATATCTTCGAAACACAGCAAGAAAAAAATATTATAGAAAAACAGCCGTGTTTCTAGATAACTATAACATATAGAAAACACCTTGTAAAATGACGAACTTTAAAATTTGATAAGACTTCATACATTGAAATTCTATATTTGACCATAAGAAATTTTTAATTTTATATTATACTTCATATATAAAATGTTACATTTAATACTTTTTTCACTTTTTTATCAAAAGCACCTCAGTCATATTTATTACTTCTTCTTTCATTGCTTTATAATCTATATTGTTATGCTTATGATATACTAACTCATGACAATAATTATCTATTAATCCTATTATGATATGAATCCTTTCCTTTTGATTTTTTGTTTCTATATGATTATCCTTTAGTATCTTTAAAATACTTTCAGTCATCATCATTTCATTTGTTGTAAAAATATTTGCTATTTCTTCATCTAAACAACTCATTGCACTTAACTCCTTATGAGCCTTTTTACTTAACGTATGAGTTTTTATATAGCTATCAATCATTACCGTTATAGTTTCCTTTAAATTATCTTTAGTTATCTTTGTTCCCGTTAAAGTCTTCGTCATAGGAAACATTATTTTACTCGAATAACTCTTAACACCTTCAATGAAGATATCCCTTTTGTCTTTAAAATATTGATATATTATCCCCGTTGAAACATTAGAATACTTCGCTATATCAACACATGTAACATTATGATACCCTTCTTTACACATAAGTTTAAATCCCTTTTGAATTATTTTGTTCTTTTTCTCTATAGATGTTTTTTTAATCGGAGTCCTTACTTCTCCCATTTTATCACTTTCCTATTCATTTGATTTCAAACTTGACACCATATCTATTTTATTCACCTTCCTTGAAAGTAATTTATTTACTATTATTGATACTAATAATATTCCAAGAAACGATAATAGATAAGATACTAGTCTTATATCAGCGTTAAAATCATAATTTTCTCCAAGAGAAAATGTAAAAATACTATCTGTTAAAACATATCCAAGAGGCATTCCAATCAAAATAGCTACTAATGTTAACCAAATATTTTGTTTTTCAAAAATTCTCTTTATTTGTTTATTTTTAAATCCCAAAACTTTCAAAGTAGCAAACTGATATTCTTGTTCCGTAAACGACAATACTCCTAAATTATAAATTATCACTATAGCAAGACCAGCAGACACCACTATTAAAATTGAGATCATTGTTTTTGTAGTTTCTAAAAGATTATTCATACCATCCTTTATAGTATTTATACTTTGAATTATCTCTACTCCTTTTATAGTCTTTACATTCTTTAAATCTTTATTTGTATATACCGTATCTGGTCTATAAGTTAAATTTAAACTTTCATAAAATTCTTTACTAGCATTCAATTGTTGGTTTTGAGGATCTCTTGTTAATCCTATTATTTTTACCTTATACTTCTTTTGGTTTTCATACATTTTTATTGTTATATCATCACCCTTTTTTAAATTTAAAGTTTCTGCTAATTTTTCAGTTATATATACCCCATCATTCTTTAGTTTCATATACTTCTTATCATGATCAGTATATCTTAAACTTTCTTTAGCATCATTTATAGTCAAAGATGTGATTTTTGTCTCATTACCTGCATTTATCTCAACAACATTTGTTTTACTACTCTCTGTTCCATACTTAGTCTCTATTTCCTTTAAATCATCATTTGAATAATCACTCTTCAAAACCAATTTATAATCATAATTTGATAATTTATTAAACTCCCAGTCTAAATAAGAATTCATACTATCTAACATACCAAAAGCACACACTAATAACATAGTAGCACCAGTTATTCCAACTATTGCCATCATAGCTCTTCCCTTATTTCGAGCAATATCTCTTATATTCCACTTAGTACTAATCGAAGTCTTTTTAAAAATTCTTTTAGTAGTTAAATTAAACTTTTTATTTTTAGTATTAGGAGCTTGATTTCTTAAAGCATCACTAGCAGGTTCTTTAAGTATTCTTTTACAAGATAGATATGTTATTAAAGTCACAAGCCCTACAATAACTATCGCTAAAATAAAATTTTGTTTTGTTATATATATACCAACTTCAGGCATTTCATAATACTCTTTTAACATATTTAAAAAGAAATTACCTAAAGCTAATGGTCCTACAATTAAACCTGCTATAGTAGCCATTAAGCTTATATAAAAACCATAACTTATATAATGCCTAGTTATCCTTTTGTCCTTGTATCCCAAAGCTTTTAAAGTTCCTATCTGAACTCTTTCCTTCTTTATAAAACGATTCATAGTTGTTACAACAGATAAAAGAGCTATAAATAGAAATAGGAAAGTAAATATTCCAGAATACGTATCCCCTTCTTCCATTTCTGATTTATACACTTGATATGAAGAATTCTCATTTCTTGTAGTTACAGATATAGCATTTGTTATATTATCTTCTATTTTTGTTTTTACTTCTTTTGAATTTTTACTTGTATCAACAAGCACCTGATTAAATACATAATAATCCCTTATATTGAAATTTGGAATTTGTTTTATTTGACTTTTTGTCATGCCAGTCTTTTTTTCGATACTTTGATAAATATAATCCTCAGGAAATTCATTTATAGAAAGATAAGCATAACCATATTTAGTATGATCAGGAAACAACTCTGTTTCATCCTTTACTTGATATATATGATCAGGAGTATTTACTAAACCTTGTATCTTTTCAGTTATCTTATAATTTTCATAAGATAAAGTTATAGTATCTCCAACCTTTAAATCCAAATTCTTAGCCAAATAACTATCTAACCATACACCAGGTTCATTTGTATATTTTTCTCCCTCCACCACTTTCATTTTAGAAATATTATTCGTTTCAATAAAATTAGTCTCAACAGTTACCCCCTTATGATTTTCTAAATTAGTAGTTATTGTTAAAACCCTTTCAGCATCATTTACATTATCTAGTTCTTTAATATTAATTAGATCATCATTTGTAAAATTTTCACCAGTTAACCAAAGATCAGGAAGATTGTAATCCTTATAGTATTTATCTCCATTTACCTTCATTCCATCCATATAAGCATGTATCCCAGAAAAAACAAATACTCCTAAAAAAATCATAAGAAATATCGTAATAAACTGTGATAAATTATTTTTTATATCCCTAACAAGCTTTTTATGTAACATTACCAAACCACCTCATCTATATCTTTAGGGTTCTTATTTTTAGTTATACTTTCTATTTGTCCATTTTTTATCCTTATTATAGTATCTGCTATCTCAGCAATCAAAGAATTATGAGTAACAATTATAACCGTATTATTACCATTTTTTTGATTACAACAATTTTTCAAGAGTTTTAAAATCTCTACACCAGTCTTAGAATCCAAAGCTCCAGTAGGTTCATCACATAATAACAATTTTGGATTTTTAGTAATAGCTCTTGCTATAGAAACCCTTTGTTGTTCTCCACCAGATAGTTGATTAGGAAATTTATTTTGATGCTTACCTAAACCAACCTCCTTTAAAACCTCTTTAGCGTTTTTAGTATTTTTTGTTATGTCTTTTACTATCTCAACATTCTCTAAAACAGTTAAAGTTGGCAATATATTATAAAACTGAAAAATAAAACCCACATTATCTGCTCTATAATCAGTCAATTTAGCCTCATTATATTTTGAAATATTTTCATTATCAATTATTATGTCTCCCTTAGTAGGTTTATCCATTCCACCAATCAAATTCAAAAGTGTTGATTTTCCAGCACCAGAAGGTCCTAATATTACAACAAATTCTCCTTTAGGTAAAGTAAAACTTATATTTTTAAGTGCATTAAACGTTTTAGCTGCAACTGTGTAACTTTTAGTTACATTTTTAAATGTTATAAAATCTTTCATCTTCTTCTCCCTTTCTAATATGAAATTTATTTCACATTAAGTGTACTATTATTTTAAAGAAAAAGCAAGAAAAACATAAAAAAGGAATGAAATAACTGTAACTATTCAGACTATGACACGCAAAAACGAAGAGTAATTATATAAATTGCTCTTTTAGTTTGCGAATAATACTTCATTATTAAATATTGATTTTATTACATCGTATGGATTAATGTTTCTTTTATTTTTGTTTTATTCTTAAGTATTCTTAAATCCCTTTCACTTAGATTATCATCAAATGGAATATTAAAGTCTTCTATAAAATATAAATGATTTTTCTTATATTTTAGAAGCCTATTATATAATGGGTTTGCTTTCTTTACCCTATAATATGAAGATTTTATCTTCTTATTTTCTTATTTTGCTAACTTTAATATTTCTTCATATTCATCCTTATATTCTCTTGTTTTATCATCATAAAATCTTGTTAATCCATATTCTTTGGCTATCTTTCTTGTATTGTTCATTCTAAATATCAAGTCATACATTAGAAATGGCCATTTTGTATCGGGTATATTCTCCATAAGCTCCATTAAATATCTTCCTAAATGTATATTACATTCATAGTTTCTACTTCCATAGCTGTATAGAGTTGTATCATGATTTTCCCATTATTCCACCACAAAATCTAGGAAGTATATCATCCTCTATTATTGGCTTGTGTTCTTTATTTTTATGGACTTTATAAGAAAAAAACAACATTATATAAGCATGATTTTGATAATATAAAAAGGTTAATATTCAATGCTATTCAAAATGAATATTAACCTGATTTACAGACTTGGTTATTACCCTAACCCCCAAAACTAAAACATAGAGATTTTTTCTAAATTTGAAGTCTGAATACAACTTTACATTTAAAATAAAGAAATAAAAAAATCCTATATAATTTGCTAAGTATCAGTATCTAATATTTGTTTAGAATTAACAGTTATTTCAACAGATTCATATATATCTTGATACTTAGAATCACTATATGTTGGTGGAAAATATACTACTAATTGGTAATGATTAGTTTCATCATAAGTGTGTGAAAAATATTTCTTATCTGTAGTAAATTTTGTGAAGTAAGTTCCATCAGAATCCGAATATGTATTCCTAGAAGTAATAATATCTGTAGCACCATCATCATTGTAGTTTTGTTCTAAAAATAATTTGTAATTAAGTGGTAAATTGGTGGTTGTTCTAATAGATAGTTCATATTCAATATTAGTTTCAGCTCTATCATTATCAGAAAAATTAGAAATAGTGAAATTATATACATAAGGTTCTGTTTTTGGAGCAATTTCTTCAAGTAAAATGCTTTTAGTAAAATAATTTGTTTTAAGTAAATAAAATGCTACTTCTGCCTTAGCATTAGAACTTGATTTAGAAACAAACTTGGAAAATGAAGATGGAATCAAAAAGGAAACAACAAAAATAATTAATAACAAAACAGATAATTTAAAAGTTGTTAAAAATTTTTCTTTATCGAACACATCACAAAATTTCTTCATCGTCTAAAATCTCCACATTATCATCAATAAAAGCATCTTCTTTTAAGTTATTTTTGCCTTTCCTTTTTATGGCATTTGCTTTATTACCTATAACGAATTCACTTTCTCTTATCCTGTAATTGTCCTTATTTTTCTTTCTTGAAGAAATTAATTTGTTGCCACTACACATTACTTTTGTTTCTGTTGAATTATTTACTGAAACATTAGCATTATTATCTATATCATTTTCCATTTTCTTATTTATGTTTTTATTTTTTGAATTGCTATTTTTCTTAGCTTTTTCATGTGTTTTTTTGCCTGTATATGAATAACACAAAGAAAAGATTATTAGGGTAATAAAAATTATTATTATTACCTTAGGAGACAAAATAATTTTTTTCCATACTCCGAATCTTGGAAAAACTTTTATTACCTTGCCTAGTACATCGTCCCGTGCAATAATTTTGTCTTCCGAATTATTAGAATCGCCTTTAGTAATTATTTTATTTTCTCCAACTTCAACAACTCTATGAGTAATGTAGGATGAATCAGATTTATATGTAATAACATCATTTTTTCTTACTTTTTTTGTAATTTTAACAAGAATCATGTCATCGACATTAACAGAAGGTGCCATGCTTCCACTTTCAATTTCAAATAAAGTATAACCAAAATAATTAGCATATGGTTTGTCTAAGACTGATAATTGTATAAGCCCATATAAAGCAAAAAAAATAGCAATAATAACTATACATAATAAAATATTAGTAAAATATTTAACTATTTTTCGCAACTTACCACTCATTATATAACCACCACACTATCTTTTTATTCCAAATAACTAATAATTTCCTCTCCTGTATATTGAGAAACTTCCACTACAACAGGTATTTTTAAAACTGTATTAGGATTTTTCCCAAGTTCATAATCTTGTTCGTTATTTTCTTCATTATTCGACCACTTTAAATTAACTCTAATTTTATTTGTGACATTATTATTTATATCACTTAATTTAATAATTCCTGTATATTTGTTATTACTTGTTTGAACTATATTGTTACCAGAAATTTCATTAATATTTTCAACATTAATAGCAGTATTAGATAAACTAGAAAAATCAAAAACTATGTCATACCTAATAGAAACATCAGTATTATTTGGATCTATAACTATATCAAAATATCCACTTACCCCTGGTGCTACTTTTCCCTCTTTTACACTAGAACTTTTATTCCAGTTTATTTTGTCTATAGTAAATGAGGTAGAACTATCACTAATATCTGTATTATTTACAAGTATAGTCCATGTAGCAACATCACTTTGAACAACTCTCTGTGTCTTTGATTCAAGCAATGCAAATGTCCCAGACAATTTAAAAAGTAAAAAAAGGAAGATTAGGCAAAGAAATACAAAAGTTATTTTCTTCATTACTTGCTAGCAACGGGTTCCTTTATTTCTCTAATTATAATGTAAAGTTCATATATGAATAATAGAGAAATTGGAAAAACAATAACAAGTAAGAAACCCCATTTAGATTCTAAAACCGATAAA
Source organism: Bacteroidaceae bacterium (assembly GCA_963622385.1). Classification (GTDB taxonomy): domain Bacteria; phylum Bacillota_I; class Bacilli_A; order RF39; family UBA660; genus UMGS1449. Next base: position 7,149 of record CAVFIB010000050.1, read on the forward strand.
ATAGACCCAACATCATTTATAACAGTAGTAGTGTCAGCTTTACCAATAACATATTGACTAGAAATTTCATACTTACCATTAATAGTATAAGTAGTTTCTGTATCTGTTACCTTTTTTACTTTATTAACTTTACTTACATTAACAACCACTTTATTTTTATAAGTGTTATAAAAAAATATCTCATCTCCCTGTTTTATATCATCATTGCTATTTTTCTTAACAATCAAAAGAGAACCTTTTTTATACTTAGGAGCAAGTTCATTATCTTCCAAGATAATTAATGATCTATCTCCAAAAACAGAGATTTTATAATCATTATAAGTAAGTAAACATGCAGTTAAAGCTACTGCAATTAATATATATATTGTAACTAATATACCTCCAAATATTTTTAATACCTTTTTCATACTATCACCAGATTAAGTATAACATAAAAAAATAGCACATGCAAAGAAAAATATGGTGATCGCTGAAAAAAAATGTAACCTGCATTAAAGAAATATATCAAGGCAAATCGCTATTTGTCTAATTTTCACATGCAAAAAGACGAATTAATTAAATTTCGTCTCTTTTAGAACTAAGTAGTAACACTATTAAGACTATGACATATAAAAATGAAGAATAGTTATATAAATGGATTAATGCTTCTTTTAATAGAAATTGTTATGACTTGCAATGCATTTACTAAATCTTGTTCTCTGACATACTTCTAAATCCAACAGGAGATTTTTATTTTATTCTTAAATCCCTTTCACTTAAGTTATCATCAAATAAAGTATTAAAATATTCTATAAAAAGTGAGATACATTGACTAATTACTTAAAGTAGTCGTATCTCACATAAGTATAGAACTATTTTATTAAATTTGTGTCATTTTTTTGCATAAAAAGTTGAGTAGTAAATAGGTATTCACTTTAAAAACGGTGTTATTACGGGGCGAGAAACACAAGAACTGCCCTCACTATTAATGGAAGCGAACACCCCAGCACTTGAACCAGAGTTAAATTTGCCCCCACGCGCGAACCAAGCATTGTAACTACACGCAAAGTAAGAGTCATCGCTATACCAACCATTGTCATCTAATTTATATACTTCTTTTATTCCATCTCCTAATTTACTTCCTTTTCTTGATTCATAATTTGTACTATAACTATATTTATCATAATATTTATTATCTGGGTATGTCGAAGTTGTATAATTTGAATATTTAGATATCATTGTTGTTCCATCAGTATCTACAATATTAGACATTGTACATTCTTCTGCTCCTCCACTCATATCGTATACTCCATATATATTTTTTGTTGTTGATGCGACTTTACTAATATCTATTGTTGAACTCTTCGTATTTGTATTATAATCTAGTAAATATCCATCATATGTATAAAATCCATAAGTATTATATTGTGTTGTTGAGGTTTGAGCTGCATAAACTGTATTTATAGCTGTTGACCCTCCTTCTGCTCCTCCACTTCTTCCAGTATAAGCATTTGAACTATTATTTATATTTACTTCTGTACAAGTACCATCTGTACATGTGCCATATTTTGTGTTAAAATTTTTTTAAAATGTCACCTTTTTAATTATTAAGTAGATAACTAAC
>CAVFIB010000051.1:0-8409 GCA_963622385.1 Bacteroidaceae bacterium
TGTGAAAAAAACGAACTAATTAAAATTCGTCTCTTTTATGGCTGAGTAGTAACCTCTTTTACAGATTTCATCAATTATAGAAGAAAAACTTACTTCATCAACATTATACCAATTGATGTTATCAAACTGATTATTAAAAAATGTGTATTGTCTTTTGGCATAATGTCTAGAGTTTTTCTTTATTAGTGAAATGGCTTCTTCAAGGGAAATATCTCCTTTAAAGTATGAAAATAGTTCTTTATAACCGATTGCAGCATTAACTGCTCTATTATCTTTAAATTTTTCATATAATGACTTTGCTTCGTCTATAAGACCAATTGATACCATCTCATCTACTCTATTATTAATGGTAGTATATAGATTTGTTCTGTCTCTAGTAAGACCGATCATAACAAAATTATATAATTTATTATTGTTCTTATCGTTATTTTTAAAATCATAGTCATAGAGTAAGGCTTTTATGTAAAGACCAGTTCCTCCTACTATGATAATGTTTCTATCTTTAAAACGTTTTAGGAGGTTTCTTCCCATTTTTTGATATATATAGGCATTAAATTCATCTTTTATACTAACTACATCGAATAAATAATGAGAAACACCTTCCATTTCATCTTTTTTAATTTTGGCAGTTGCTATGTTAAGTTCTTTATAAACTTGCATACTATCTGCATTTAAAACAATTGCATTTTTCTTTTTAGCAAGTAAAATACTAAGTTTAGTCTTACCTACTCCGGTTGGACCACAAATAACATAAATCATAAAATCACCAACATTAGAATATCATTTAACATTTCACATGTCAAATAAGGTTTACTATAATACGCATATATGATATATTGATGACATAAAGGAGGAAAAAATATGGAAGTAAACATAAAATTAAGAGAATCTAATAAAGAACAAGGGACGGATTATGCAGTAACTAAAGGTTATCAAAATGAAGTGTTTAATGAAGATGTAACAGGACTTAGTCTAGAAATAAGTTATAGCTCTCCTTTAGTAAGTAAAATAGAAAAACATCTAAAACATAAAATAAGTGATAATGAGGAGTTTTTGTATTATGCTGAAATACAAAATTCCCTAGATAAAATGCTAGAGCATGAACTAGAAACTAAATTTGATGAAAGATTAATTAAGATTCATTCTTCTCTTGGAGATCAAGATAATTTTAAACAAGAAATAGAAAGTTCTATTCTAGAAGATATTCAAAATAATAAATATCAAGAAAAGTTAACTAAGATAAAAATAAAAGATCAGGATAGCCTCTACTCTCTTTCAGATACACAAGTTTTTTCATATAAAAGAAGACTATTTGCAAAGGTGGAGACAAATTTCTTTTTTAAATATGAAACTCTTTCAAATAATCAAACTTATCAAAGAGGAAAATATGTTTGGCTTGAGATAAAGCCAATAAGGTGGATAAGACAAGGTGATAAATTAATAAGTAAAGATATAGTTTTAACAAAGGATAAAGGTATAGACAACATGGAAGAAATGATTGAAAATGAAATAATATTTTTATGGGAAACTCTTATTAAAGAACAAAAACAAATAAAGGATAAGACAAGGCAAAAAGTAACAAGAATAAAAGGAGGACAGGAAATGAGGCAAAATATAGTAAGAAAATAGCTAAATCATTGTAAATTGGCCTCTTTTTCTTGACTTATTCTAAGTAAAACTATATAATTATTACTGCATATACATTGAAGCAGCAAATTTTATGTTTTAAAACGCGTTTATCATAAATAGCAAGTAACCTGCTGCTTGGCGAAAGCATTAGAGATAGACACCCTTTAAGATAGTAAAATCATTTTCAATGTTTATGAAATAAACTTTGAAAGGAGAAAAAAACATGTCAAGATATACTGGACCAAGTTATAAACAAGCTCGTCGTACAGGATTTTCTTTATTAGAAAATGGTAAAGAACTTGCTCGTAAACCATATGGACCTGGTACTCATGGACAAGACAGAAAAAGAAGACCTTCTACTTATAGTGTTCAATTAAGAGAAAAACAAAAAGTTAGATTTATGTATGGATTAAATGAAAGACAATTTGTTAAGACATACAAAGAAGCTGGTAAATTACAAGGTATTCATGGTGAAAACTTATTAAAGCTTCTTGAATCTAGATTAGATAACTTAGTTTATCGTATGGGTTTTGCTCAAACTAGAAGAGCTGCTAGACAATTAGTAAACCATGGTCATATAACAGTTAATGGTAAAAAGGTTGATATTCCATCTTATAGATGTAAACCTGGAGATGTTATTACATTAAAAGAACAATCTAAAGATCATAAAGCTGTTAAAGAATCTTTATCTAAAGTTCTAAAAAGAGTTGAATTTATAACATTTGATGATAATAAATTAACTGGTACTTTTGTAAGACTTCCTGAAAGAAGTGAACTTAATCCAGAAATTAATGAATCATTAGTAGTTGAATATTACAACAGATAAAAGCCGATTATGGCTTTTTTTCTTTGTATTTTTGTAGTTTATTTTGAAAAGGAAACATAAGAAAAATAAGACTATTTGCCTAAATGTAGTCTTATTTTTTCTATAGAATAAGCATTATTTGATTGTGATGGGATAAATACAACATAATCTATATTGTATTTTTTTACGTAATAATCTATGGAATTACCACTTTTATTATGTCTATAATCTATTGAAATCATTCTGTTGTAGCTTGGAATTGAAAGAGCTTCTAGTATATTGGTGTAGGATGAGCCTACGAACATAATGTTTTTTGAGTTTTTAAAGGTTTCGACTCTTGTAAATGACATATCTCCTTCCATATAGGCATCTTCATAACTGTTACCACTGCCATAAATCTTCTTTTTACTAGGCTTATCGTCTTCATATCTTTTATATTTTATATCTTTTTTTGGTGTTAAATATAAATCTTCTAGAGGGGCTTTAACTGTTTGACCTAGTTGTCTATTATAGGCACCATTTACATAGGTTTTGTTTACTGTGAACATATCATCAAGATTATAGGAATTAACTTTAGTATATTTATTAATTTCACTATACAAAGAATAGGCACATCTTGGAGTGATATGGTGGTCGTTTGAATAATAACAGTTATATATATTACTTTTTCCAAAGACTTCTAGGGCATCAATAAAAATGATATTTTTGTCTAAGGAGTTTTTTGTAGTCATAACTTGTTTTTTATAAATATCAATGCTTGAGGTGTAATTACTAGGAAGATCGCGTCTCATATAAGCGTCTTTTCTAGGAATTGATAAAAATATAAATTTTGCGGAACTTTTTTTACTTTCGTCATTTACTAGAGAAATAGTATCCTTTAGCTTATTATAATAATTTTCTTTAGGAGTACTTTCTACTGAAGAATATAACTGATTATTCTTTCCTTTTACAACATCTCCGTAATACCTTTGGAATTGAAAGATAAAATAACCTTTGACTAGATAATTTCTAAGCATGAGTTGATCGGAAAAGGCACTGGTTAAGTCATCATAATAGCTTTTTTTAAAGATGGAAGAGATGCTAAAGGATGGAAATGTTTTAAGAGTTCTTCTTTCTGTTAAACTTATTTTTTTGTTACTTATCAAAGTAAAAATCATGAAAAAGAACAAAATAAATATAAAACATAAAACGAATAATTTTTCAATAATCTTATTGTTTTTCATATAAAAACCTCCCTTTAGAATCTAAAATATATAAATGGATTATAACTTGAATATGCTAAAAACATGATTGTTATTACAAATAAAGCAATAAGCGTGATATAGTAACATGCTTTTAAGAAAAGTTTAAGTTTTTTGTTTTTAAGAGATGAGCCCCAGGAAATAACTTTATAATATATAGGAGTAGAAAATAGTATTGCAAGAATAAAATAAATATAATAGCTTTCAAGATAAACTATTATTTCTCCAAAACCATTAAACTTGAAGGAAAAAATTGCGTTAAAGTAATTTTTTAAAAGAGAGAGGCTATCACATCTAAATATGATCCATCCAAAATAAATAATTATTAATGTATAAATATGTTTTACGAAATTAGGTGCTTTTTCTAGGTAGTTTTTTAAAATGAATTTTTCTAGTACTAGGAATATAAAGTAATAAAGTCCCCATAAAAGGAAGTTCCATTCTGCTCCATGCCAGAATCCTGTAAGTAGCCATACTATGAGCATGTTAAGGATTTGCCTTTTTACGCCTTTTCTGTTTCCTCCAAGAGGGATATAAATGTAGTCTCTAAACCATGTTGAAAGGGAAATATGCCATCTTCTCCAGAATTCAGTTACACTTTTTGAGATATATGGAAAATTAAAGTTTTCTAGGAATTTAAAACCAAATATTCTTCCAAGTCCTATAGCCATATCAGAATATGCTGAAAAGTCGAAATAAATTTGAAACATGTAAGCAAATCCCCCAAGTATTGCTACTAGAGTGCTAAGCTCATTAAGCCCAAAAATAGTGTCTGCAAGTAGTCCCATTTGATTAGCAATAATTACTTTTTTAGCAAGTCCTAGAATGAATCTTTTTATACCATATAAAACGTCATCAAAACTGGATTTTCTATTTTTAAGTTCATCACAAATGGTTTCATATCTAACAATTGGACCTGCAACTAGCTGAGGAAATAAAGAAACGTATAGAAGAAGTGTGAAATAATTCTTTTGAAGGGAAACTTTTTTTCTATAAACGTCAATGACATAACTCATAGCTTGGAAGGTATAAAATGATATTCCAATTGGAAGAACTATGTTAAGTGTTTTGATATCTAGTCCAAAGATATTATTTATGTTTCTTATGAAAAATCCTGTGTATTTAAAATAGACAAGAATTCCAATATTACAAATCAGAGTTAGTACTAAGAAGAGTTTTCTTTTATTTAATTTTTCTATGCAAAATGCTCCAATGTAATCGATGAAAACTACAAAAAGTAATAAAAGTAAGAATTTTGGGCCTCCGAACAAATAAAAAATTATGCTAAAAAGTAGTAAAACATAATTTCTTATCTTTGTAGGACTTAGAAAATAACATAAAAGTACAAGTGGTAAAAATAAAAATATAAAAATTGTACTACTAAATACCATATTATCACATCCTAAAAATTAAACATTAACCATTCTGGTTTAAAAATCATTAATATACCAATAAGAACCATAATAATACCCCCAATAAGATGTGAGTATTTGCTATATTTATTGCTTATTGCAGTAATTTTAAGAGTCTTCATAGCAACGAAAAATACTATTAGATCATCTATTAAGAAGAATAAAATATATAAAATAATATAAAGAATATTTCTAATACCAGTAACATTATTATAAGCAAGAATGTCTGTGAACATAACAGGAAGTCCAAGTGAGCATAGAAGTTCTATAAAATTAACACTTACTGCTAGGAGAATTATTCCTAAAAGGGCTAAGATAAAGCTTTTGTTAGATAATATTTTCTTTATTCTGATCATTATTTTTTTACGTTTGCTTTTATCTACTACATCACATCCAACGTCACTAGTTTTAAAATATCTATAAATATTTACTATTCCAAAGACGAGTGCAAATAAAGCTACTATAATTTTTAGGATAGTAATACTGTTAATAAAGGTTGCAACTTTTAGGAAACTCATCATAAATAAAAAGTAAATAAGAGCGCTTGTAAATAGAAAAGTACATCCAAGAATCCACATTTTTTTTCTACTTGGATAATCGAAAAGCATAGTTATTAGAAATATTAGAATCCACATTGCACAGGGATTGAACCCATCGACGAGTCCTATTAAGATAGCAATAACTGGAAGGGACATATCACGAAGATCGACACTTCCTACTAAGGGAATATCTAGTTTAGTGTTGGTATCACTTTTTTTAGAAGAGCTGTTATCACTAGGGTTTACATCTTGAGTATTTTTTGATTCTTTAGAATCTTTTTTTTCTATTTTACCAGATACAACTCCAAGAGTTATTCCAACGTTATCATTATAATCAGTTTTTAAAGCTTTTTTTATGGCTTTATCTACTCTTTTTTCCCAAGCACTTGATGCTGAATAGCCTTGATAGACATCTTCTCCTATAACAAAATAAGGTACTCCTTTTGCTTCTTTTCCTGTTATTTCTTCTACTTTTTGCCATAATTTTTGATTTTCTTTATTATTCCATACTTCATATTTATAAATATTTACTTTAGAGCTATCAGAATATTCATCTTTTAAATACTCTTCAAGTGCTGCACAATGAGGACAACCATCTCCATAGAATAAATAAATGTTTGCTTTGGAATTTGCACTTACTCCGAAGGGAATAAAAATAAGCATAAATATAATTACATATAATAACTTTTTAAATAACTTCATCATATACCTCTTTTAGCTTATTTTCTATTTCTTCATAAGATACTTCTCCTACTAAGCGAGAGATTTCATTACCACTTGAATCTTCGAATATTAAAACTGGAAGAGTCTTACCTACTTCATAAGTATAGTCATCAAAATCATAATCAATTTCTTTAACATGAATTTTATAATTTTCAAGAATTTTTTCTAAAATATTGTTAACTATTATACAAGATGTACATCCTAAAGAGGATATTTTTACTATTTGCATTTTACCCACTCCTTAAGTTTATCTATAAATATATCAAGTTCTTCATAAGTAGTTTTATATGAAAGGCTTACTCTTACTGAGGTTTCGGCCCTTTCCATGTCATTGTAAAGTTCGTTAATGACAAAGGAATAACTACCGCTAGAACATGCTGTTTTACTGGAAATAAAGATGTCGTTTGAAGAAAAATAATTTAAAGTGTCTTCGCTACTTTTTCCAATAATACTAAAATTTAATATATGAGGAATACATTTATCGTTTGAATTTATTAAGACGATATCTTTGATTGCTTCTTTTAGATAAGTATTTAGTTCTTTTACGTGTTTATATTTTTTATCTAGTTCAGAAAAGGCTTCTTTAATAGCAACACTTGAAGATGTAATAAGTCCTGTCTGAGGGGTTCCGCTTCTATATATGGAAAGTGATTTTCCTCCATGGATCAATGGAATAAATCTGATATTTCTTTTTTTTATGAGACCACCGATTCCTTTAAAACCGAATATTTTATGGAAGGAAAAGCTGGCAAGATCAACGTTTTCAAGGGAAATAGGAACTTTTCCTAAGGCTTGGGTTATGTCGCTGTGAAATGTTACATTAGGATATTTCTTAAGAAATGAACCGATTTCTTCGATATTTTGTCTAATACCAGTTTCAGAATTAACTGCCCCAATAGAAACGAGAGTATCCTCAGAATCAATAAGTTCTTTTAATGAGGACATGGAAATAAGACCATTTTCATCAAGTGAAACAAATGATACACGAATACCTTTTGTTTGAAGATAACCACAAGGAGTAGTAATAGATGAATGTTCAAGTTTTGTTGTTATAATATGAGTAACACCAAGACCTTTTAAAACAGTATTGTTTGATTCACTAGCACCACTTGTAAAAATAAGCTCATCAGAAAAAATACCAAGAGTCTTACAAATATCATTAATTGAATTATCTATAACAGAACGACTTAAAACGCCCAAACTATGCATAGAATTAGGATTAGCATAATACTTAGTCTCAGTTTCATTAAATTTATCTAAAACGCTAGAACTAACTCCAGTAGTAGCACTATAATCTAAATATATCAAAATACATCACCTTACTCATTATATCATAAGCAAAAGTTAAGTACTAGAAATTTTAGATATTAAGATTAATTTTCACATAAATATCAAAAAAACTCTATATGAAATAGAGTTTAATCTACTAAAGTGAAGGATTTACCACTACAAGGAGATGCATAAACACTTTCACTAGAACCATACCATTTAGAAGTTGTATTGGTTAAATCTCCAGTTTTGCTTGGTATTTTAACAGTCCAAGTTGTGGCACTATAGCCTGCTTCAGAAAACATATAACTCATATCAGTAACACTTGATGTATCCCAATCGTTTAATCCTGTTAATTCAAATGTTGTGGCGCTATAGCCTGCTCTATAAAACATAGAACCCATATTTGTTACTTTTGATGTATTCCAACCAGATAAATCTCCTATACTCCATGTGGTGGCACTTTCGCCTGCATAATAAAACATAGAACTCATATCGGTTACTTTTGACGTATTCCAATTATTTAATCCTGTTAATTCAAATGTGGTGGCACTAGAACCAGCACTAGAAAACATATAACTCATATCAGTAACACTTGATGTATCCCAATCGTTTAATCCTGTTAATTCAAATGTTGTGGCACTTTCGCCTGCCCATTGAAACATAAAATTCATATCGGTTACACTTGTTGTATCTAAGTTTGTAAAATCTCCTTTTTCCATATTAGATAAACTAGAAAACCAATATGCTGTCGATATAGGCTCTATTTTTCGTCCTATCTCTACACTTTT
>CAVFIB010000052.1:0-8364 GCA_963622385.1 Bacteroidaceae bacterium
GAACGGTTCCTATCCATTCTATCTAAAACAAAGAATAAGAAGCGACAAAGGACACATATCAAACGAAGATACATGTAGATACCTAACAAAACTAATAGGAAACAAAACAAAATACATATGTCTAGCCCATCTAAGCGAAGAAAACAACGACAAAGACATAGTAAAACAAAAAGTAACAAATACAATAAACAAACTAAATAACAAACCAGAACACATAATAATATGCAGTCAAACAGAAAAAAAAGAAATAATACTATGAGGTAAATATGATAAAAATAATTTGTCTAGGAAAAATAAAAGAAAAATACATCCAAGAAGCAATACAAGATTACAAAAAAAGACTATCAAAATACACAAAACTAGAAATAATAGAACTAAAAGATGAAAACGATCAAATACCAAAACAAGCACTACAAAAAGAATACGAACAAATAAAAAAACACATATCAGAAAAAGATAACCTAATATTACTAGATCCCAAAGGAACAACATATACATCAGAAACACTAGCAAACTTCATCAACAAAGAACTAACATATAACAGCAACATAACATTCCTAATAGGATCATCAAACGGTTTCAATCAAAAACTAAAAGATCAAATAAACAAAAAAATATCATTCTCTACCCTAACATTTCCTCATGGACTATTCAGAATAATCTTACTAGAACAACTCTACAGAAGTTTTAAAATATTAAATAACGAAACATATCACAAATAGGAATAACTCCTATTTTTTCTATCAAAAAAATGATATAATTCATACGGAGGTAATAAAATGATAACAGAAAAATGGGACAAAATACTAGAAAACGAATACAAAAAAGAATACTTCATAACTCTATTAAAAACACTACAAAAAGAATATCAAACAAAAACAATATATCCAAAAAAACACGAAGTCTTTAGAGCAATGCGTCTAACAGATTATGATGATATAAAAGTAGTAATCCTAGGACAAGATCCCTATCATGGCGAAGGAGAAGCCGAAGGCCTATCATTCTCAGTAAAAGATGAAATAAGAAAACCACCATCACTAAAAAATATATTCAAAGAACTAGAAAACGATCTAGGATACAAAGAACCTCAATCAGGATCACTAGTAAAATGGGCACAAGAAGGAGTACTTCTTCTAAACTCATTACTAACAGTAGAAAAAGATAAACCATTATCACACAAAACACTAGGTTGGGAAAGATTCACAGACGAAGTAATAAAAAAAATAAACGAAAAACAAACCCCAGTAGTATTCATCCTATGGGGAGCATATGCAAGAAGCAAAAAAGCCTATATAACAAACCAAAACCATTACATAATAGAATCAACCCACCCATCACCATTCTCTGCAAGAAATGGCTTCTTTGGTAGTAAACCATTCTCAAAAACAAACAACTTTTTAATATCAAAAAAAATTAGTCCAGTTAACTTCAAACTAGACTAATTTTTAAATATCTCATACTCCTCAAGCTTCCTAACCTTAAAAGACTTACGATCTTCAAACTTAAAGATCCTAAACAACTTATTTAAATAACCCTTAAGAAATATCTCATTATAATTAAGAACATTAGCATTATAATAATCCTTAAGTCCATCAAGATCCTCCTCAAGAACATTAAGTTCCCTTATCTTATCCTTAAACTTAGAAATCTTCTTTTCCTTAACATACTTATTTATATCAAAACTAACATTAAACAAAGCATTTTCTTTCTCATAAATAGAAAAATCATCACTATACTCAAACTTATCCTTAATCTTCTTACTATTAATATCCTTAAGAAGTTCATTCACAAGATTAAGCTTCTTATCAAGAACACCACTAATATTCTCCTCAGCAATACATATAGATCTATCAATATCCTTAAGTCTAGAATATTTAAAAAATAAATAACCAGCAACAATCACTAATAAAAGTAAAATAGTTCCAAATATATATATCATAAAATCACCTATCTTCTGAGAATAATTATATCATAAAAAAAAGAACTTTAAAATAAAAATTCTTAAATAACTTTATAGTTGATCTCTTCATCAAAAACAATAAAATCCAAATAAATAGTCAAAAGTAAATACCACTTTCCAGTCTTAGGATCACTAATCACAACATGATCCCTAGCAGCCTGTTCAACAACCCCCGTAAATATCCTATCACGCCACTCATTAGCATCAGGAAAAGTCATATAAAAACTAGCAACCTTCCCCTTATTAATCCTAAGTATATTCTCAACATAAGATTGTTCCATAGGTAAATCAGTCCCAGAAGGAGCGCCACTACTACCACTATAATCATTAGAAAAACTATTAGGATTAAAATAACTATTATTCAAAAAAATCACCTCTAATAAAAGTTATGAAAAAACAAAAAAAAATATACTAGAAAAAACAAAATAAAAATTATATAATATAATAAGAAAGAAGGAATATATATGAAAATATCAGTAGGAGTCTCAGTAAGACACGTACACCTAACAAAAGAAGATTATAATCTATTATTTGATGAACCAATAGAAATAAAAAGTCCAATCAATCAACCAGGACAATTTGCTGCAAAACAAAAAGTAACACTAAAAAACGGAGAAAGAACAATCGAAAACGTAAGAATAATCGGTCCACAAAGACCATACACACAAGTAGAAATCTCAAGAACAGACGCATATCATTTAAAAATGAATCCACCAGTAAGACCATCAGGGAAACTAGAAGACGCAGAAACAATAACAATAATAGGACCAAAAGGAGAAATAACAAGAAAAGCAGCAATAATCGCAGATAGACACATCCACATAACACCAGAACAAAGAAAAGAAAAAAAACTAACAAAAGACATCTACAACGTAGAAATAAAAGGAGAAAAAGGTGGAATAATCTATAACGTTCACATAGTAGAAAAAGAAGCATCATATTTCGAAATGCATATAGACGCAGACGATGCAAATGCACATAACTTAAAACAAAACGATGAAGTAGAGATCATAAACTAATCTCTACTTTTTCTTATCCCTATAATCCTCAATTAAATCAAGAATCTCCTCATCAGGATCATCATACTCATCAAAAGAAATACCAATCTCATATAAATCATAATCATTCAAAAGCCCAACATCATTCATAAGATAATACAAATACTCACGATTAATGTCTTCTTCCCTATTCCTTTTTATCATAACTATCCTCCTTTATAATAGGTTCAGTACCCTTTAAATAATAAAGCACTTTTTTATTTTCACTACTTTCACTAACAACATTACCAGTAATTGGATTAACAAGCACCCCTACTACATCATTAGGTAAACTATACCAAGAAGCATCATGATTCTTAAAATACTTTTCCATACTAGTAATCCAAGAACTCTTATTACCAGAGATAACCTCTGAAGATATATTAGAACTATCATCATACCCAGCCCAAGATGCAAAAACAATTTCTGGATTATATCCAACAACCCAAGAATCAGTATCAGTACTCCCGGTCTTTATAGCATATTTCTTAGTAATACTAGGAATCATACTATAACAAGTGGGATAAGTGTAACTAACCAAATTAGAATCATAAGTACTAGTAAGAAGCTCACTAATCATAAAAGTAATATCACTATTAAAAATAGGATCCTCTTTCTTTTTCTTATATTCATACAAAACATTGCCCTTCTTATCTACAACCTTAGAAATAAGATGAGGTTTAACCTTATATCCACCATTAGCCATAACAGAATAAGCCCCTGCAAGTTCCATGATATTAACCTCATAAGTACCAAGAGTAAGAGAAGGAGATTTCTCCATTTTCGAAGTAATACCAGCCTTTCTTAAAGTATCATAAAGCTCATTCTCTCCAAGAAATAAATGAGTCTTAACAGCATAAATATTATCAGAATACGCAATCGCAGCACTAAGAGCAATCTCTTTGTTAGCATATATATTTCCATAATTCTTCGGAGAATAAGTCTTCTTACCATCAAAATAAAAACTAGTCTCTTTACTAAGAAAAGTACTACTAGGAGTAAAACCATTCTCAAGAGCCTTATAATAAAGAAAAGGTTTAACAGTAGAACCAGGTTGCCTCAAAGAACTAATTACCCTATTATACTGACTCTTACCATAATTTATTCCCCCAATTAAAGCAATAACACCCCCACTCTTAGGCTCCATCATAACCTTAGCAGTCTCAACCTTATCATCAACAGAAGCCTTCTTTAAACCATCTTCTAAAGCCTTTTGAGCATCAAGGTCTAAAGTAGTATAAATCTTAATATTACCTGTATCCAAATAACTCTTAGGAATACCACTCAAAGAATTAAGCTCATTCATAACAGCATCATTATAATATATAAGAGAAGTCAAATCATTCCCAAAATCATTATTCTTAAACACAAGCTTTTCACTAAAAGCAGAATTCATCTCCTTTTCACTTATATACTTATTATTATACATTCTCTCAAGAACCACTTTTTGTCGTTTCTTAGAAAGATCATAATTATCAATAGGAGAATAATTAGAAGGACTATTCGGAATACCCGCTAAAATAGCAGCTTCTCCCAAAGACAAATCCTTGACATCTTTATTAAAATAATACTTAGAAGCATTACTAATTCCATACATACCATGTCCATAATTAATAGTATTCAAATATCCTTCAAGAATCTCATCCTTACTATAATGAGCTTCAAGTTCATAAGTAAGCCACATTTCCTTCCATTTTCTATTCCATGACTTTTCAAAATCAAGAAACAAATTCTTAGCATATTGCTGAGTAATAGAAGAAGCACCCTGCTCTATACCACCAGAAGAAATATTAACAAGCATCGCCTTAGCAATTCTAGGATAATCAAATCCAAAATGCCTATAAAAATTCTTATCCTCAGTACTTATAGTAGCATTAATAACATAATTATTCATATCCTTTAAAGAAACCCAAGAATCATTACCATTACCCTGAAAAACAAGCTTAGCCTTATTATCATACACAGAAAAAGCATTAGCACTCTTAATATCAAGTTTAGGAGTCAAAAAAGCATATAAAAAACCAAACAAGTTAAATAAAACAAAAACAAGTATAACAGAAATAATACATTTAACAGATATCTTCCAAACCTTAACTCTCATAAAAAAAGCTCCTTTTCTAAGTTTAGTATGAAAAAAATCTAAAAAAATATGTGAAATAATAAAAAACTATGCTATAATGACCAAGAAATGGTGTGATGTAATGAGTAAAATAAATATATCTATAAAAGTAAATGACTATCTCATAACAACAAAAGCAATCAAAAAAGATGATATAATCACATGTATAGATAATAATGACAAAAAAACAAAAATAAAACTAAATACAAAAGATCTAATCCTAACAAGAGAAAATAACGAAATAACAATAGATATAGACTTCAAAAATAAAAACATAAAATACTACTTAAAAGAACATAATAAATACATAACAACAACCATAAAAATAAAAGAACTAAAACAAACAAAACAAAGTCTAAAAATAAGATATATAAACGAAAAACAAGAATTTACTCTAAAAGTAGACATAAAGTAAAGAAAAAAAACACAATTTCACATTATTTTCGTTGACTATTCATAACAAACAAGTTATTATTAAATATCGATAGGGAACCTATCTATAATAAAAGAAACAATATCATAAATTAACATATAATGATTTAAGAAAGGGTGTAAATATGGCAAAAAAATTAACAAAAGAAGAATTAGAACTAATGTCGTATAACGACATAGCAAACATCTTATTAAAAGAAAATCCAAAACAATCAACACTAGATATATTTAGTAAAATAGTAGAAATGTTAGAACTACCAAAAAACGTATTAGAAAACAAAATAGGAGAGTTCTATACAGCACTTACAAACGATAAAAGATTTATCTTACTAGAAGATGGAAAATGGGACTTAAAACAAAACCACAAAACAGAAAACATAACACTAGAGGACGATCTAGAAGACTATGAAGAAGATTTAGAAGACTACGAAGAAGAACCAGAAATAGAACCAGAAGAAAACTATAGAGACGAAACAGACGATGATATATCTGACGTAACAGAAGAATATAAAAATCTAGTCATAGTAAACGAAGCAGAACTAGAAGAAAATTAAGGTGATATTATGATAGAAAGACTAGAAAGCATAGAAGAAAAGTATAATGAAATAACAAAAGAATTAACAAAACCAGAAACACTAACCAATGTAAAACTATTAACAGAACTATCAAAAAAACAAAGTAGTCTTGAAGAAACAGTAACACTTTATAAAAAATACAAAGCCATAAAAGAACAAATAAAAGAAGACACAGAACTATTAAAAGATCCAGAACTAAAAGAAATAGCAAGAGAAGAATTACAAAATTTAGAACAAGAAAGTGAATTAATAACACAAAAATTAGAAGTATTACTATTACCAAAAGACGAAAATGACGAAAAAAATATAATAATGGAACTAAGAGGAGCAGCAGGAGGAGACGAAGCAAACATCTTCGCCGGAGATCTATTTAGAATGTATCAAAGATACGCAGAAAAACAAAACTGGAAAGTAGAAATAATAAACGCCGAAGAATCATCAAGCGGAGGCTTTTCACAAATAGAATGCCTAATCAAAGGAGATAGTGTTTACTCAAAACTAAAATACGAAAGTGGAGCACACAGAGTCCAAAGAATACCACAAACAGAATCCGGAGGAAGAATTCATACATCAACCGCAACAGTAATAGTAATGCCAGAAGAAGAAAACGTAGAAATAGAAGTAAAACCAGAAGACATAAAAGTAGATGTTTATAGATCAGGTGGAGCAGGAGGACAATCAGTAAACACAACAGACTCAGCAGTAAGAATGACACATATCCCAACAGGAATAGTAGTAACCTGCCAAAACGAAAGAAGTCAGCTTCAAAACAAAGAAAAAGCACTACAAATACTAAAATCAAAAATATACGAAGAACAAAAAAGAAAACAAGAAGAAGAATCTGGAAACGAAAGAAGAAGTAAAATAGGAACCGGAGACAGATCAGAAAAAATAAGAACCTATAACTACCCACAAAACAGAGTAACAGATCACAGAATAGGACTAACACTTAATAAACTAGACAGAATAATCGAAGGAGACCTAGAAGAAATAATCGAAGCACTAATAAGCGAAGATCAAAAAAGAAAGTTACAAGAAAATGAAGATTAACGACCTACTAACAAACGAAAACATCGAAAACAAAAAACTTGCCCTAGAGCAAGTTTTAAACTTGTCAAAACCAGAACTTCTCCTAAACAAAAACAAAGAAATAACAAAACAAAACTACAAAGAATATAAAAAAATAATAAAAAAACTAAACAAAGGCTTACCAATCCAGTATATAACAAAAAAAGCAAACTTCTATGGAAAAGAATACTACGTAAACAAAAACACACTAATACCAAGACCAGAAACAGAAATCCTAGTCCATAAAACAAACCAACTAATAGAAAAACACATGAATCATAAAAACATAAACATATTAGAAATAGGAACAGGGTCAGGAATAATATCAATAACACTAAAAAAACTAAACCAAAACTACAACATAACAGCAACAGACATATCAAGAAAAGCCCTAAAAGTAGCAAAAAAAAATGCAAAAACCCATAATACAACAATAACCTTCAAAAAAACAGATCTATACAAAGGAATAAACCAAAAATATGACATAATAATAAGCAACCCTCCATACATAGAAGAAAACTCAAAAAACATAGAAAAAATAGTAAAAGACAACGAACCAAAACAAGCACTATTCGGAGGAAAAGACGGATTAGACTATTACAGAAGAATCCTAAAAGACATAACCAAAATAATAAACAAAAACCACATAATAGCACTAGAAATCGGAGAAAATCAAGGACAAAAAATAAAAAAAATAATAAAAAAACACCTCCCAAAAGACAAAATAATCATAAAAAAAGACTACAATAATTATGATAGATATATCTATATAATATCCAAAGACCAAGAAAAATAATTGCTTTTTTTCTTTTTTTATGATAAAATCTAAATAAATTTATCAAAAAAGGGGGACTAATCATGAAAAAACAAAACCAAATAATCGAAGTAGTACTAGATAAAACCAATCAAAAAGTAGAAATATTCATAGTAAATGGAAAAGAATATAAAAGAAAAGATAAAGAAACATACAAAGAATTCCTAACAAGAATATCAAATAAAAGAAGAAACAAAGAAATATTCAAAAACAACTATAACAAAGAAACAATAAAAGTATATACACAAGAAGAATATAAAAGAAAAGATCAAAAAACAATAAAAAACATGAAACTATATCAAAATGTTACTACTCAGCCATAAAAGAGACGAATTTTAATTAGTTCGTTTTTTTCACAT
>CAVFIB010000053.1:0-8335 GCA_963622385.1 Bacteroidaceae bacterium
GGGATTAATCAATAAGAAATTAATTAATATTTCTATAAGATTGATTATACGTGAGAAAATGAACGATTGCTTATTTTGCAAAATAGTAAAAGGAGATATACCATCATATAAAATATATGAAGATGACTATACAGTAGCATTCCTAGATATAAACCCAGATGCACTAGGTCACACACTAGTTATTCCTAAAAAACACTTTAATAACTATAAAGATATAGACTTAGAAACAATAAAACATATAAATCAAACAGGAAAGATTGTCTTTAATAAAATAAAAACAAAATTAAATCCAGATGGTATAAAGCTAGTACAAAACAATGGAATAATTCAAGATGTATTACATTATCACATGCATATAATACCAGTCTATAAAGAAGATAGAGAAAATAAAAAAGACTTTAATAAAATACAAAAAGATCTACTGTAAGATCTTTTTTTTGTGTGAAAATCATTTATAACTATAATTTTTATCAAAAAACAAAAAGGTATAAGATTTTATTAAAAATCAGGACCCCACTAAAAAGTGGAGGCCCTCTTATTTTCTAACCCACCAAAAAGTGGAGAGCCAAAAGTGGAGAATCTAAATAGTGAGATCTTTCTAATTAAAATTATTTAGTCAATTGATACGGATTATCATAAGTACCTGTTCCAGTATCATTAAGTTTCACATCTGTTTTTAGATAAAAGACTGGACGAACCTGAAGAGAAGAATCAACAAATTCTCCTGAAATTTTTCCATCAGATTCTATTGTATTAGCAAGCAATTCATCACCTACATTTTGTCCATATATCCACTCTCTAATACCACTAAATAACCAGTTATTATCTGTACATGTACTATCATTATACTGATCCAAAGTTTTATTAGTGTTTGTACATGCACTACCTGCAGCATATCCATAATCACTTACATACATAAGTCCTAATTTTCCAGTCCAATTATAAGTACTTGTTTTAAAATATGAACTACCACTCGTTTTTCTTTCGTATTCATAATATGTTCTAGCAACAACATTATAGCCACTCCAACCACCAAGATAATACTTAGAATCTCCTATTAAATCTTGATAATTTGCATTCATACTATTGAAATACGTTTTATTAAATTCATCACTTAAACTATTTGTCCAATAATCATTAAAAGCTGAATCACTATATTGTTTACTTCCATAACTATCTGATTTTATCACTTTTATTCTATTTTCTATATTTCCTGATGCATCCTCTACTGGAAAAATACCTATTATTCTATATAACTCACATGTATCCTTTGTTTGATTATTCATATCACTACAATTAAAATATATATAATTATTAGTTACTACATCATTTCCTCCTATATATCTGTACTCAGTTATATCACTAGTTGCCCCTATTTGAAGTGTAGAATCAGCAGAATATGTTATCACTTCTAATCCACTTTTTCCAACAGTTGCCATCAAATTATCAGTTGACGTTGGTTCTACATTTGTCACTACTCCTGTACAACTTCCTTTATTTCCTGCTAAATCTGTTATATATCCTGTGTATGAGCCATTATCTGTTACTTTTATTACATCTTCTTTTAATTCTGTATTATGACTCCAACTATATCCTTCATTATTTATATAATTATCATCTGATACTATAGATAATGTTTTATATGGTGCGGTTGTTCCGTTTGGATTAATTTTGATTGTACAAGTTGGTGCGATTTTATCTACTTTTTCTATGATTACTTTTCTTCCTTCGCTTATGTTTCCTGCATTATCTTTTGCAAATACGTAATATGTTCCATTGTCAAATGTGTTTGCTGTTTGGTATTTACCACTTGTTGCAGCTTCCCAGCCACTTTCTGTAAGTGTTGGTGTTTTATTTTCTGTTTTTACTATATATCCTGCGAGTCCACTTCCTGATGTATTATCTCTTGCTGAGATATCAATAGATTTATTTTGATTTGACCATCTGGCATCAACACTTACTTTATCTATGATTGGCGCTGTTTTATCTGTTTTATCTAATTGATTATTAGTATATTTACCTGATACATAGAACGGATTTGCTTCAGTTCCTTTGCCTTCTAGTTTAGTATCTTTATCTAGTGTAATTACAAATTTTGTTTTTGATGCATTACTAAGTCCTTGAACTAATCCATTTGAATATGCATACCAAGTATCTGCAGCACTATAACCATTTACTTTATAACTACTAGAGTCTGCTAGGAAGAAACTTGTATTTGATGTATTATAACTTGCTCCTGCAAACATCATATCATCTACTGTTAAAAGTCCAATTTTTGTTAAGTAACTATCACTAGGACATTCTCCTGTTGGATTATGTTTTTCATATTTTAGTTTTGCATAATACTGATTATTACTATTTCCATTTTCAGTACAGAATTTAGCTTCTTGATTTATATATGTAGAATAACTGTCTAAGTTATAAGTACTCCATGCATTACTAAGATCTGAAACTGTCTTTGCACTATTTATAACTATATTTATACTACCATCACTATTTGTACTAAGTATTCTCCAAATAAGGGATGAGCCATCTGTATCACTTGCAAATTTTAAATAATTGTTTGGATTACCTCTAAAGTGATAAGTAGTTCCATTATTTCCTCTTACTTCCACTACTCCACTTGTTTGATTGCTTGATGGAGATATTTTGCTATAGTCTATACTTGTTTTATCTAGGATAGTGTTTTTATTTATAGCAGTATATGCTGGAGTAGTTTTGCTATATGCTATTGCTGCATCATTATCTGCTATTGAACCAATTATTATTTTGTTTTCTAGTCCTCCACTAATTGAAGTTACATCATAATCTATCCATGTTCTAAGTTCAAAAGTTTTTGACTCTCCTACTTTTAGGTAACCTTCATCAAGTACATAAGTTTTTGAAACTCCTGTTACACTATCATCTAATAGTTCTCCTGTTTCTAAGTTACTTATCATAGTAGGTTCTAAATAAGAATCTCCTTCTAAAGCTACTTTAACTTTAGATAAATTATCTAGATTAGAAGTATTCATAACATTAAGAGTTGTAGTAAAGTATGCATCAACAGAACAACTATTAGTAATAGTATAAGTATAAGGATCACTACTTAAACCACTTTCATCAGGCTCAGGCATAGCATTTTCTATATTTAAAGAGCCTTCATCTGTCATGTCTACTTTTAAACATCCCGTGTTCATAGACTGAACTTTAACTCCCGCTAAGTCTGCACTAAATGCTGCAAAAGATATTCCTATTATTAAAGCTACTAATCCAAGCATTCCAAGAACAGTTATTTTAACTCTTCTTTTTGTCTCTTTATCCATATTCTCACCACTTTATCATATATAAAACAATTATACAAAAATTTATAGATTTTTTCAAGTAAGATAGAAACATTTTTAAAACTTTACAAAAAAAGATTAATCATGAGACTAACCTTATCATTTTAATAGATATGAATAACTAATAATTAAAGTTATTAAGATACTTACAAAAGACATTAATCCTAAAAAACTAGCTAATGCTTTTTTATATAAAGTACCCTTTTCTTTTAATATAGAAATAATGTTTTTTACAGAATAGATAAGCAAAAATATTAAAAGTATAATGGTCATAATAATAAATGCTATTTTTAGGAACATATATTTATATAAAAAAGTAAGTCCTGTTACTATAATTAACATTATATTAAATATACTGAATATGGTTTTTAGAATATTGTATTTGTTTTTAAATTCATAAACTTCTTTTGAATATTTTATTGATAGTTCAAGACTAGTTATTATGATTATAATCATACATACCATAAGACTTATCTTTGGATTATTTCCTAGTAAAGTATATAGTAAATATAACATACAAAGTGGAATTAGTATTATTTCAAAAACTATTTTTTTAATATTATTATTTTTCATTAAACCACTCCTTAAATTTTAAAAATATTCCATATGTTGGATATTTGATAAATTCCATTTTTTCTTTTGTTACAGGATGAAGAAAAGATAACTTATACGCAAAAAGTGCTAGTTGTTTATTATCTCTTATTCCATATCTTTGATCACCATATAAAGGAAAACCTCGTTCTTTAAATTGAACTCTTATTTGATGATGTCTTCCTGTTGTTAGGTTTATTTTAACTAAGCTTAAATTATCTATTTGTTTTAATATTTCATAACTTAGATGTGCATATTTACCTTTTTCTTTTGTTGTTACTAATGAATTGTTATTTTTATCTTTTATTAGGTAATCTGTAAATGTACCTTTTTTATCCTTTAAATTTTTTACTACTGCTAGATATTCTTTGTTAAATTTATTTTCTTTTATTTGCTTACTTAATCTAGATGCTGCTTTACTTGTTTTTGCAAAGACCATTATTCCTCCGGTTGGTCTATCAAGTCTATGAACTAGTCCAAGATATACATTACCAGGTTTGTTATATTTTTCTTTTAGATATCTTTTTATTATTGTTAACATATCTAAATCTTTGGTATTATCACTTTGGCTTAGAACATTTACTGGTTTTATTACTACTATTATGTGGTTATCTTCATATAAAATGTTTAATTTATTTTTCATATCTTGCATAAACTCCACATGGTAGAATTAGACCATTTTTTGCTTTTATTCCTAGTTCTCCAGATGTTATTGTTCCTTTTTTGTTTTTCATTAACATATTTAATATATTTGAAAGAACTGTACTGGAAAGTCCTGCTGTGTAAGAGTTTATTATAAAGAAAAGTGGATCCTCTACTAATATTTCCATACAAAGTTCTACTAAATTAAATAGATCTTTTTCAATATCCCAGATTTCATTTTTGGCTCCTCTTCCATATGAAGGTGGATCCATTATAATAGCATCATATTTATTTCCTCTTCTTATTTCTCTTTTTACAAATTTAACACAATCATCTACTAGGAATCTAATTGGTTTATCTTCAAGATTAGAACTTTTTACATTTTCTTTTGCCCAATCTATCATACCACGAGAAGAATCTACATGTGTTACGTGCGCTCCTTTAGAAAGACAGGCAACAGAAGCACAACCTGTGTATGCGAATAAATTTAGTACTTTTACAGGTCTATTTTCTTTTTCTATTTTATCCATCATAAAATCCCAGTTAATACTTTGTTCTGGAAAAATACCAGTATGTTTAAATCCCATTAATTTAACATTGAATGTAAGATCTTTATACTTAACAGTCCATCTATCTTTTAGGGGTTTTAACTTTTCCCAGTAACCTCCTCCGGTATTTGATCTATGATAATGAGCATGAACAATACTCTTATCTATTTTATCTTTCCATATAATTTCAGGATCTGGTCTTAAAAGATAATAATCTCCCCATCTTTCAAGTTTCTCTCCAGAACTCATAGAAATAATTTCATAATCATTAAAATCTTTTACTAATAGCATATCAATCACCAGTAAAAGTATAGCAAAAATATATAAAGAAAACAAGAAAAAGACGAAACTAGTTACTTTGAATAACCATATTTTTTAAAGTTTTTAAGATAAGATATTTATTTTTATGTTTAAAATATGTTATTATTAAATGCGAGGTGTTAAAATGTTTAAAAAATATAAATGGTTATTCTTATTTTTGTTTTTTATAATAGCATTAATTATAGTTGCAGTAGTATTTTCAAATATTAGTAATGATAGCAAAAATGTTCATGATATAAGTTTTAGTGAAGTAACAAATAAAATCAAAAAGAAAGATAGTTTTATTCTTTATATAAAACAAACTGATTGTGAACATTGCAAAGCATTTACTCCTAATTTTATAAGTGTACTTAATGATAATAATATAGAAGCTTATAGTTTGAATTTGACTAATTTAAGTGATAACGATAAAGAAGCTTATAATGAATTATTTGATGTTGATGGTACTCCTACTGTATTATTCTTTAATGAAGGTGAAGAAAGTATGATCAGAATTGAGGGAGAACAAACAAAAGCAAGGATAAAATCAAAAATAGAATCTGCTGGTTTTATTAAGACCAACTAGATTCTTTTTTTATTGTTTAACTAGTTTTTTTAAAGCTTCTTTAGCAGCTTCTTGTTCTGCTTCTTTTTTTGAATGCCCTATTCCTGTTCCATATATCATATTATCTATTTTGATACATATTTTAAACCTTTTATCATGAGCAGGACCTGTTTCTTCGACTAATTCATAGTTTAATGATTTTTGTAAATCTTGAACTGCTTCTTGTAGTTCTGATTTGTAATCACTAAAGAATAGTTTATCTGGGTTTTCTATATAAGGAACTATAATGGAAAGAAGAATTTCTCTTACTTTAGTAAAACCTTGATCTAAATAGATTGCAGCCATGAAAGCTTCAAAAACATCTGCTAGAATGGCTTTTTTGTGA
This sequence comes from Bacteroidaceae bacterium, assembly GCA_963622385.1. Classification (GTDB taxonomy): domain Bacteria; phylum Bacillota_I; class Bacilli_A; order RF39; family UBA660; genus UMGS1449. Next base: position 6,355 of record CAVFIB010000053.1, read on the forward strand.
ACACCGTCACTACTTGCTTCTCCGTTTCCTACTTTTATATATTTACTAAAATTTAGATCACTAGCATATTCAGATAAAGCATTTTCACAAACATAACTTGCCCTTTCTTTAGTCATCCTTCCTTCTTCATAATTTTTTTCATTATAAAGATAATCAGAAACTACTAAATCAACAATCGCATCTCCTAGAAATTCTAATTTTTCATACGATGATGTATTATGTTCATAAGCATAAGAAGTATGGATAAAAGCTTGCTCATAAACACTTTTACTGTTTGGTTTTATATTAAATCTTGAAAATAATTCGTTCATTTTTATCACCATACTAAGTTTAACACACTTTAAAAAAAATTAGTACTATTTTGATTGATAAATTTTTAAAATAATAGTAAAATGTTATTGGTGGTATCATTTGAAAAAAATATTATTATTTCTTATAGATAAATATCAAAAAACCCCTTTAATATGTCATGGTACTTGTAGGTGTTATCCAACTTGTTCTGATTATGCAAAAGAAGCAATAAATGAATATGGCTCTATTAAGGGTAGTTATTTATCTATTAAAAGAATTCTTAAATGCAATCCTTTTGGTATAAAAGGATATGATCCCGTACCACAAAAAAGGAGGAATAAAAAGTGAAAAAACAAATAATAATGGTATTTTTAATCACTATCATTACTACATGTTTAACAGGGTGTTTTAAAATGGATAAAATGGAAGATATAAATATTGCTACTACTATATATCCTATTGAATATGTAACAAATAGATTATATGGAAGTAAATCTACAATAAAGAGTATTTATCCTAGAGATTCTATTTCTAGTACCTATAAAATAACGAAAAAACAATTAAAAGATTATAGTAAATATGATTTATTTATTTATAATGGTGAAAATAATGAAAGAGAATATGCTACTACAATGTTAAATAATAATAAAAACCTAAAAATAATAGATGCTGCATATGGACTTGATACTACATATTCTTTATCAGATATTTGGCTTAACCCATCCAATGTACTTATGCTCGGACAAAACATTAAAAATGAACTTTCTCTTTATATAACTAATCCATATTTAACACAAAAAATAAGTGATGAGTATAACTTATTAAAAGTTGATATAACTGAACTTGAAACAGAAATTAAAAAAGCTGCAGATAACTCAGTAGATAATAGAATAATAGTAGCAGATAATTCTCTTAATTTCTTAACAAAATATGGTTTTGAAGTAATAAACTTAACTAATAATGGAAAAAATAAAGAAAGTAATATAGCTTTTGCAAAAGAACTTTTAAGTGAAGGAAAATTAGACTATATATTTGTAATGGATCATAATAAAAAATATGATATAACCGAAGAACTAGAAAACACATATAAAGCAGAGACATTAAAATTTAGAACTTTAGATACAATTACACAAGAAGATGAAGAGAATAATGATGATTACTTATCAATAATGCATAGTAACATCGATTTAATAAAACAAGAAACATATAAATAGGATTTAGCATTTTCGCTAAATCCTTTTTTGTCATTACAAGTATATTATTCATTGAATATACACATTTTTGTTTAAAAAGTTTATTTATTTCAAGCGTTATCTAAGATTCTTTATTTCTTCTTCAGATAAGCCTGTACATTTGGAAATTATATCTATATCTACTTTTTCTTTTAAGAATTTATTTGCTGTTTCGAGTATGCTTTCTTTTTTACCAGCTTCAAAGCCTTTATCCCTTGCCTCTTCAAGTTCTGTTATCCTAAGCTTTTCTTCATGGAGTTCTTTATCATAAAGTCCTACTATGTCTTTCATAATGATTTACTCTCCTATTATTATGTCTATCTAAGATTCTTTATTTCTTCTTCAGATAAGCCTGTACATTTGGAAATTATATCTATATCTACTTTTTCTTTTAAGAATTTATTTGCTGTTTCGAGTATGCTTTCTTTTTTACCAGCTTCAAAGCCTTTATCCCTTGC
>CAVFIB010000054.1:0-8319 GCA_963622385.1 Bacteroidaceae bacterium
ACAAACTACTAAAAATTTTAAATTTACTATTGACTTTTAATAGTTAGTCACCTATATATTTATATGTTAAGAAAAAAAATACTTTCCAAAAAATTAAAAAATATTATCCTTTATATAATTATAAGCACTTAATAATATGTCCTTATCATCCTTATATGTAATAGTCTTATAAGCTTTTTCAAAATCAAACCATTTTATTAATGAAACCTCTTCCACTTGAGGCTTTAAAGTTCCTCCTTTAACAGTTCCTATAAAATATACAACATCCTTAATAGTATTAGGCTTAGGACTATAAGTTATAACTCTTCTATAATCTCCAAGAAAACTTATATCAAGTCCAGTTTCTTCCTTTACCTCTCTTAAAGCAGTTTCCTTTTCAGTTTCATTTTTCTCAACATGACCCTTAGGAAACCCATAATGTCCAAGCACTTGTTTAATAACCAAAAACTTTATCTTTTCATCTTCTTTTTTAAATATAATACATCCACAAGATTTCTCTTTCATCTTATCACCCTCTAAATTATAACAAAATAAGACATATTATAAAATACTTTTAAAAAGAAAACATATCATTAAGTAGGTGATAATATGTTTTTCGGACTAATATCTTTTTTTAAAACTTTAATGCTCTTTAAGACATCATACTCTAATAATGTCTTTAAAGAACCACTCTCAAAAGAAGAAGAAGAAAAATATATAGATTTATTACTCAAAAAAGATAAAAAAGCAAGAGATATTCTAATAGAACACAATCTAAGACTTGTTGCACATATAACTAAAAAATATGAAAATACTAACATAGATAATGATGATTTAATCAGTATAGGAACCATCGGACTAATCAAAGGAATAGATTCATACTCCAAGAAACATGGAACTAGAATTACTACTTATTGTGCTAAATGTATAGAAAACGAAATATTAATGTTCTTCAGAAGCAATAAAAAAAATAACAATAACATCTCCTTAGATGATCCAATCGGATATGATAAAGAAGGTAATGATATAACAATACTAGATGTCCTAAAGACCCCAAAACCAGATTATATAGAAAACATGTATATAAAAGATAATGTCAAACTTTTAAAAGAATATATAAGTAAACTAACAGATAGAGAAAGAGAAATAATAATCAAAAGATATGGACTTCTAAACGAAGACGAAAAAACCCAAAAAGAAATAGCAAAAGACCTAAAAATATCAAGAAGTTATGTATCAAGAATAGAGAAAAGAGCAATAACAAAAATTTTAAGAGAGTTTATCAAAAAAGGAGAAATAAAATACTAGTTAAACTCCTTTTTTTATGTTAAAATATTTCTGAGGTGTAAGAATGAAAAATAAGGGATTTACAATAGTAGAATTATTAGCAGTAATAGTTATATTAGGACTTTTATCTACAATAGCACTAGTAAGTGTATCTAGATATAGAAAAGACGCAAGAGATATGGATTTAACAGAACTACATTCATCCATTGAAGCTACCTATGATAAATATAGACAAGATATGATAATGAAAGGACAAGTTCCAAACACAAAGATAGTTTTTAATGAGAACATGAAAGAAGAAGAAGAACAATCATACTTTGGTGAATTCACATTTGATGGAAAAAGATTAACACAAGAAGAATTAAAAGGAAGCACAATAACATTAGTGAAAAAAGGGGATTTGTTAGACAATAATTCTTATAAAAACCAAGAATTTTCAAACGATGAAGAACAAGAAAAACAATATATAAAAGATGGTGCATGTCTAATAGAAACTAGTATTCACACAAAAGATGGAGAACAAAAAATAGTAAAAAGTTGTAAAAAAGATAGTACAGGAAAAGCTATTCCTTCAGAAGAAGAAATGTTATGCATAAAAATAATGCGTAATGGCGACGAAATAATAAATGACTTTTCTGATGATACTAGTTTAAGCCAAAGACCGCTTTGTAAGTACTTCAAATAGAAAGAAGAAATAATTATGGACAAAATAAAAGTAATGGATATAAACCTTTCCAATAAGATTGCAGCAGGAGAGGTTGTGGAAACTTTAATGAATGTTGTTAAAGAACTTGTTGAAAATAGTATAGATGCATCTTCTACCAGTATAAAAATTTCTTTAATAGATGCTGGTACAAGAGAGATTTGTGTCTCTGATGATGGTACAGGTATGAGCAGAATTGATGCTACTAATTGTTTAAAAAGACATGCAACTAGTAAACTATATAATGATGATGACTTATTTCATATAGATACCTTAGGCTTTAGAGGAGAAGCTCTTCCATCTATTGCCTCTGTTTCTAAGATGCAGATAGAAACTTCAGATGGAACGTGTGGTACTTTAGTAGTCATAAATGGTGGAGTAATTTCTAGCACAAGTGAATCAAGTTTAAGAACAGGAACTAAGATAACTGTAAGAGATATCTTTTATAACACCCCAGCAAGACTTAAATATATAAGAAATCTTCATACTGAACTCGCTAATATAACCTCATACGTAAATAAAATGGCACTTTCTTATCCTAATATAAAATTCGTTCTAACAAATAATGAAAAAGTTCTACTTAATACAGATGGATCGGGTAATCTTTTAAAAGTTATAAATAGTATATATGGTCTTGATGTTACTAAAAAAATGATAAAGATAAACTCATCTAATAGCGATTATGACATAAATGGATACATTTCCTACCCAGAAGTAAATAGATCATCTAGGAACTTTATCACCATGTTTGTAAATGGTAGATACGTAAGAAATAACTCTGTTATAAAAACAATCCTAGAAGCTTATCATACCTATTTACCAATCGGAAGATATCCAGTTGTAGTCCTAAACATAGAAGCCGATCCTACCATAATAGATGTAAATGTTCATCCTACTAAGATGGATATTAAGTTCTCCAAACAAGAAGAATTACTAGAACTAATCATGAGTACCATAAGCAATGCCTTACTAAAACTAATCCTTGTCCCAGAAATAAAATCATCAGAAAAAGTAGTATCCAATATCGATAAAATAACTACCATAAACAAAAACTTAGACTTTAAAGAAAAACAAGAAATAAAACCAATATACGAAGAGGTAACCTTTGATTTTAACGCAAGCGAAGAAGAAATCCCTTACATAACAGATACACAAGAAACCAGTAAAAAAACAGTTAAAAAAATAACCCCCGTGGGAATAGTTAGAAACACATATATAGTCGGAGAAAACGATGATGGTATGTATCTAATAGATCAACACGCAGCACAAGAAAGAATAAACTATGAAAAATATAAAAAAGAACTAGGCAAAGAAACCATGGAATTTACAGATGTACTTGTGCCAATAAAACTAGAATTTACAAACGAAGAATTCCTTGAATTAAAAGAAAAAAAAACTATAATAGAAAGAGTAGGAATATCATACGAAGAGTTTGGACAAAACGTCATAATAATAAGAAAACATCCAAAATGGATAAACAAAAGATATATAACTGAGTCCCTAAGAAAAATAATTGAAATTATCATCCATGAAAAAGACTTCTCAAAAGAAAAGTTTAACGAAAAAATCGCCATAAACCTTTCTTGTAAGATGGCCATTAAAGCAAATGACTATATCTCCCTAGAAGAAGCAGAAAAACTCTTAGAAACCCTTCTAAAGTGTGAAAACCCATATACTTGTCCCCATGGAAGACCTACTATTATAAATTATAGTTTCTATGAACTAGAAAAACTGTTCAAAAGAGCAATGTGAAGGTTTAAATATCTTCATTTTTCTGTTATAATCTATATATATTTGGAAGTGATAACATGGATAAAATAATTCTCATCAACAAAGAAAAAGGATATACCTCAAGAGACATTGTCAATGTCATATCAAAAAAATTTAACACAAGAAAAGTAGGACATTTTGGGACACTAGATCCCATGGCTACAGGATTACTAGTAATAGGAATAGGCTCACTTACTAAACTAGGTAATTTTAATATCTTCGATAATAAAACATATAAAGTAGAAGCACTAGTAGGAACAAAAACAGATACCTATGATATAACAGGAAACATACTCTCAAAACAAGATAAATTAATAACAAAAGAAGACTTAGAAAAACAGTTAAAATCCTTTGAAAAAACCTATCTACAAGAAGTACCCATCTATAGTGCAGTTAAAGTAAACGGAAAAAAACTATATGAATACGCAAGAAATAATATCCCAGTTACCCTTCCTAAAAAAGAAGTAACCATATATAACATAAATAATATAAATTTATATATAAAGGATAAAAAACAATATTTTTCTTTTACCTGTCACGTCTCAAAAGGAACATATATAAGAAGTTTAATAAACGACTTATCAAAAAAACTTAACACTCCTCTTTGCATGAACAGTTTAGAAAGAATTACCCAAGGTCCCTTTAATATAAAAGATTCCTACAGTTTATCCGATATAGAAAATGATAATTATAAATTACTAAGTGTAAAAGAAGTCTTAAACCCCAAAGTAATGGAACCAATAAAAGAATATGAAAAAGAGATAATAAACGGAGGAATAATTCCTAAAATAAACAAAAGCTATATATTATTTGTAAAAAATAATTGTGAGCTATCCTTATACGGACCTTATCAAGATAAAATGAAACCATATATAATGTTTAAGAAAGGTGATAATACATGAATTTCAATTCCCTAGAAGAATTAAAAGATAGAATAATGCCAGCTTTAAGTAAAAGAAAAGATGATTTTAAAATACTTGGATATAACATCAACGAAGAAGAAATATTTATGCATTTAAAACAAAGCAAATGGATGCATAGTAAAAACCTATCTTTAAATGAAATAGTAAACGATATATTAAAATTAGATATAAAAGATATGAGGTGATTCCCTTGAATAACAGAACAATTACATATGAAGATTTAGAAAACCAAATAAAAAAATACTTATCTAAAGAAGAACAAGAAGAAATAAAAAGAGCATATCTATATGCAAAAGAAAAACACAAAGGACAATATAGAAGAACAGGAGAAGAATATATAGTTCATCCTCTTTTCGTAGCACATATCTTAACCTCTATAAACGCCGATAAAGATACTATAATCGCAGCACTCCTTCATGACGTTGTCGAAGATACTGAAACAAGTAAAGAAGACTTAGAAAAAGAATTCGGCCCAGCAGTAGCAAGCCTCGTTGATGGAGTAACCAAAATAAACAACATAAATGTCTCAACAGATAATGAATATTTAACCAGTTATTATAAAAAAATAATCGTAGGAATGAGCGAAGACGTAAGAGTAATAATAATAAAACTAGCAGATCGTCTTCACAATATGAGAACCCTATATGCTCTTGATCATGAAAAACAAAAAAGAAAATCAAAAGAAACCCTAGAAATACTTGCACCAATCGCACATAGACTTGGTATGAATAAAATAAAAAGCGAACTAGAAGAACTCGCATTAAAATACCTAAAACCAGAAGCCTATCGCGATGTCGCAGAAAAACTTAACAAAACCAAAAGAGAAAGAGAAGAATGGGTTAAAAAAATGATGGACGAAGTAAGTGATTTACTTACCCAAAACGGCATAAAACATGAGATCAAAGGAAGAGCAAAAAGTATTTACAGCATCTATAAAAAACTAGATAAAGGAAGAAGTTTCAACGACATTTATGATCTCCTAGCAATAAGAATCCTAGTAGATAAAGAACAAGAATGCTATTTAGCACTAGGACTTATCCATTCAAAATATAAACCAGTCTCAAAAAGATTTAAAGATTATATCGCTAATCCCAAAACTAATCTTTATCAAACACTCCATACCACCGTATTCGGTCTAGGAGGAAATCTCTTTGAAATACAAATAAGAACCTATGATATGGACGAAATCGCAGAAAATGGTATAGCATCCCACTGGGCTTATAAAGAACAAAAAAATGCCGCCGTAGAAATGCAAAATATAACAGAACAAAAACTTCAATTCTATAAATCAATAATAGAACTAAAAGACGATAAACTTACTAGTGAAGACTTTGTAGATAAAGTAAAAAACGAAGTATTAAATAACAACATATACGTATATACCCCAAAAGGAGATGTAATAGAGCTTCCAAAAGGTGCAACAACTATCGATTTCGCCTACAGAGTCCATTCCCAAGTCGGAGACAAAATGACCGGAGCAATAGTAAATAATAATATGGTTCCCCTTAACTATGAACTTAAAAATGCTGATATAATTAAAATAATAACAAATAACAACTCAAAAGGACCATCAAGAAGTTGGTTAAACATAGTAAAAACAACCGGAGCCAGAAATAAAATAAAAAGTTTCTTCAACAGAACTACTAAAGAAGATTATATAAATCAAGGAAAAGATCTTCTAGAAAAAGAACTAAGAAGAAAAAAGATCCCAGTACAAGACTTCTTATCCGAAGAAAACCTAAAAATAATATATTCAAAATTCAAACTAAAAACCATCGAAGAAATTTATCTAAATATAGGAAATAATAAATATTCTCCTAAAACAATAATAAAATCATTAAACAAAGATTCAGTCCAAGAAGAAAAAAAACCACTAAAAATAGTCATTAAAAGTAGTGATAACGATATAATAGTAGGACAAACAAAAAACATAGAAACACATATAGCTAATTGTTGCCTGCCTGTCCCAGGAGATGAAATAATAGGATACATTACCCGTACAAACGGAATAAAAATACATAGAAAAGAATGTCAAAACATCGAATACCTCGATGAAAGAACAATAAGTGCAAGTTGGAATCCCAATATAGATAATAAATATAATAGTGAACTAATCATCCATACAACATCAAGTGATAACATAATAGTAGACATAGTCCAAACAGCATCCGCTATGAACATTATAATAGAAAGCGTTAACCTAATAAATAAAAGCACAAATAACGTTTACTCAGTAAATGTACTCGTAAAAGATAAAGAATCACTAAACAAATACATAACAGGCTTAACAAAAATAGATCATGTAAATGATGTAGAAAGGATCATGAGATGAAAATAGTATTACAAAGAGTTACAAATGCAAAAGTAGAAATAAAAGATAAAGTAGTAGGAAAAATAGATAAAGGATTACTAGTCCTAGTAGGATTCACCCAAAACGACACAGAAGAAAACATAAAATGGATCGTAAACAAACTAGTAAACCTAAGAATATTTGACGATGAAAACGGTATCATGAACTTATCAATAAAAGATGTAAAAGGACAAATACTCTCAGTATCACAATTTACTCTTTACGCAAATACAAAAAAAGGAAATAGACCAAGCTATGTAGAAGCCTTAAAACAAGAAGAAGCAACCATCCTATATGATAAGTTCAATAAAGAACTAAAAGAAACAGGAATAAACATAGAAACAGGTATCTTCGGAGAAGACATGAAAGTATCTCTAACAAATGATGGTCCTGTAACCATAATAATAGAAAAATAAGTGTTGTAAATAAATAAAAAAACACTTTTTTTCATATAATAAAAAAGGTGATAGTGATGAAAAAAATAAAAATAATCGGAGTAATAGTAACATTTCTCTTAACAGTACTATATCATTTCTTATATGAATGGTTTCCAAATCCCATATTTGAAATCTTTTTTCCAGTTAACGAAAGTATATGGGAACACATGAAACTCCTTTACAGTGGTATTTTAACCTTTAATATAATTGAATATATCATCTATAGAAAAAAGAATATTAACACCAATAATTTCTTTACAGTTACCTTTCTCATGATGATCACAAGTATAATACTTTACTTAATCATTTATTTACCACTTTACGATATGTTCGGAGAAAACATGATAATATCCATATCCCTTCTAGTAATAGTGATAATCCTAGAACAAATATTTAGTTATTATCTATTAAACTATGGAAAAGAAAATAAATTACTAAACAAAATATCAATCCTATTAATAATACTAGGTTATGTAACATTCCTAAGTTTAACAATAAATCCTCCAAGAAATTACATATTCTACGATATAGTAGAACATAAATACGGAGTAGATATTTATAAGTAAAAAATAAAGTAGTACTTGAAAAAGTTTGGTATACTAATATCAATCAAAGTTTTATTGATAGTGGTATGCCTTGGTTTAGACGTGGCGATTCATATAGCACTATCAATGAAAGTGTATTTACTTATGATAGGTATCTTGGTTCTGCTTCTTCTGATTTGTCAACTCGCCCTATAATAACACCATAGGTAATTTTATAAGATATTTTCTAATTTATATACTTTGTAACAATTGGGATATGTTTTAGTTCCTAAAATAGAATTTTCCTTATATGAATATTTTGATTTGAACTAGTATCTAAGTATTA